>JASHUF010000429.1 GCA_030040175.1 Acidobacteriaceae bacterium | reverse complement strand
ACGCGCGCGACGGGCAGACGCTGGGCGTGGGGGCGGGGCAGATGAGCCGCGTGGATGCGGCGCGGTTCGGAGCGATGAAGGCAGTGCTGCCGCTGGCCGGGTGCGTGGCGGCTTCCGATGCGTTCTTCCCCTTTCCGGACGGCCTGGAAACCGTGGTGCAGGCGGGCGCGACCGCAGTGATCCAGCCGGGAGGTTCGGTGAGAGACCAGGATGTAATTGCAGCGGCAGACCGGCTGGGGATTGCGATGGTATTTACGGGGATACGGCACTTCCGGCATTGAAGCGTGGGGCGAAAAGACTGAGGTTGCGGCGATTCCTCAGGTCCCGGGGGTAACGGAAGAGAGCGCGCAAACGAGAAAATCGCGCGGAAGGGCACGCACGCGCGACAAATGGCGCGTAAAATCGTCTGTAACAGCAGGCGGAGTAGCTCAGGACGGCTGCCTGCGCTCGCCTTTCAGCGCTTCGGAGCAGACGATCCCGGGGCGGAGGAAAAGGCGCGGAATCCCCTGGATGATGAAGAGAATCAACCTCTTGCCTTTTCTGCCCCCGGCGCTCGCCGCCGTCATTCTGGTTCTTTTGCCCGCGGCCTGGGTGTGCGCGCAGAGCGCACCGGCCAAGAATGCGCCGGCGAGCGTGCAGCCCAACGCGCAGGCTCCGGCGAAGGCGAGCCTGCCGGCAGCGCAGCCCGCGAACGCAGTTTCGAGCGCCGGCAGCAATGCGACCGCGAGCGCGGCGAAGGGCAATTCCGAAGCTCCCGCACAGGAGCCCAATCGGGCCCAGGCTTACTTTCACCTCGCCATGGCGGCCACGTACGAGGATGACGCCATCTCCGAGGGCCGCCCGGATGACGTCTCCCACGCGATCGAAGAATACAAGCTGGCGCTGGACGCGGACCCCGATTCAGCCGAGCTGAACAACGATCTGGCCGATCTTTACTTCCGCACGGGCAAGGTGCACGAGGCGGAGAGCACGGCGCGGATGCTCTTGAAGGCCGATCCCGACAACGTAGACGCGCACAAGCTGCTGGGCCGAATCTATCTGCGGCAACTGGGCGAGGGAGACAACGACGTTTCTTCCTCGGCCCCTCCCGGCAACGTGCTGGACCAGGCGATCGCGGAGTTCGAGAGGATTGTGGCGCTCCAGCCCCGCAGCGTGGAAGACCGCATGGTACTGGGACAGCTTTACACGGTGAAGCATGAGCCGCAGAAGGCGGAAGACGAATTCAAGACCGCGCAGGCGATCGAGCCCGAGTCAGAAGACGTGGTGCTGAACCTGGCGCGGCTCTATGCCGACAGCGGCGACCTGCAGCACGCCGTGAAGGTGATCGAGGCGGTTCCGGAGAGCGACCGTACGCCGAAGATGGAGTTCACGCTGGGCGCGGCGTATGAACAACTGAAGGAACCCAAGGATGCCATTGCAGCGTATCAGCGCGCTGAAGACCTGGAGCCGGGCGATCTGCGCACCATCGACGCGCTGGCCGAGGCGCTGTTCAACAACGAGCAATACGACGAGGCGCTGAAAGAATACGAGCAGCTTGCCGAGGCCGACCCGGACAACAACGCCCCCCTGATTCACATTGCCGAGATCCAGCGGCACGAGGGCAAGTACGAGGATGCGCTGGCCACCATCGAGAAAGCGCTGAAGATCGATCCGACGTCGCTGGAGGCGGGATACAACCAGGGATTGCTGCTCGATGTTCTCGGGCGCTTTGACGAGTCGGAGCAGGCCTACCAGAAGATGGTGGATCAGATCACGCACGCCAACGGCGCCTACACGGACGAGGAAAAGAACAACCGCAGCATCTTCCTGGAACGGCTGGGGTCGGTCTACGTGGAACAGAACAAGATCGACTTGGGCGTTGCGACCTACGAGAAGATGATCGAGCTGGGCGGCGACAGCGCCGTGCGCGGCTACCAGGGCGAAGTGGACGCCTATCAGACGGCGAAGGAGTTCGATAAGGCGCTCGCAGTTTCCGAGAAGGCGGTTGCGGCGAATCCCAAGAACCGCGACCTGAAGCTGATGCTGGCCGGCGAGCTGTGCGACCAGGGCAAGCCCGACGACGGGCTGGCGATGGCGAAAGGCGAGCTCGACGGCAAGGCGGACGACGACCGCACGGTCTGGTTCGCGATGGGGCAGATGGACATCCGGCTGCGGCGCTTCAAAGACGCCGAAGACGCGTTCAACAAATCCGAGCCGCTGGCCACCAAGAAAGAGGATCGCACGTATCTCTTCTTCCTGCGCGGCGAACTGGCAGACCGGGAAAAGCACATGGACCAGGCGGAGCAGTTCTTCCGCCAGGCGCTCGACCTTGATCCCGCGAATGCGATGACGCTGAATTACCTGGGGTACATGATGGCCGACAAGGGCGTGCAGCTCCAGGAGGCGCTGAAGCTGATCCGCAAGGCAGTGGACCAGGAGCCGATGAATGGTGCGTATCTCGACTCGCTGGGCTGGGTGTACTTCAAGCTGGGCGAGTACGAGCTGGCCGAGGACAATCTGCGTCAGGCGGTGGACCGCGACCAGACCGATCCCACGGTGCACGAGCACCTGGGCGATCTCTACGAGAAGACGGGGCGGATTCGCCTGGCGGCGGCACAGTGGGAGCTTTCCATGAGCGAGTTTGCCAAGTCGAATCCGGCGGATTTCGAGCCCGGCGATGTGGCCAAGGTGCAAAAGAAGCTGGAGAGCGCGCGCGTGCGGCTGGCCAAGGAAGACAACTCGCTGGGACAGCCCATCAAGCCGGAATAGACGCAGCCCTCCATTCAAGAAAAACGGCGGCGCTTCTTCGAGAGCAGCCGCCGTTTGTGTTTAGGCGCGTTGCCTGAGGCCTGCTTTCAATCCTCGGGGCGGAATCATGGCGAGGGCCGGCGTTAGCCGCGCGCAAGGGTCGCGGGCCCCTCCGGCTTCCTTCCCCGCGTGCGGTATAACGGGATGGAGAGGCGCGCGTGCGCGAGATGCATGCCTGGCGGCTGAGACCTCGACCAAAGTGACTCAAGAATGGGACGAATTGCAAACTCCCCTGCCCCCGGGGATTGCCGTGCGCGGCGATGGCGAGCTGATGCGGCGCGCGCACGCCGAGCCGGCGCACGCCTACCGCACGCCGTTGGCGCGCGATGCGGCGCGGATTCTGCACGCGCGGGCCTTCCGCCGGCTGGCCGGGAAGACGCAGGTATTTACGCGCCTGCCGGGCGATCCCTTCCGCGATCAGTTGAGCGACCACTTCCGCAGCCGGCTCACGCACACGCTGGAAGTAACGCAGATTGCGCGCACCGCCGCGCGCGCGCTGGGGCTGAACACGGAGCTTGCCGAAGCGCTCGCCCTGGCGCACGACATCGGACATCCGCCCTACGGGCATGCGGGCGAGAAGGCGCTGGACCGCGCGCTCCGAGCGCATGGACTCGCGTTCGACCACAACCTGCACGCGCTCAGGATCGTGACCTGGTTCGAGCAGCGGTACCCGGCCTTTCGCGGGCTGAATCTGACGCTGGGCGTGCGCGAAGGGATCGTGAAGCACTCGCGGGATTACCCGGCGCGCGCGCATCCCGAGCTGGCCGAGTATTTTCTCGATCTGTTTCCGCCGCTCGAAGCGCAATTGATCGACCTGGCCGACGAAATCGCGTACCTGACGGCCGATCTCGACGACGGGCTTGACTCGGCAATTCTCTCACTCGACCAGGTGCGCGCCGGGGCGCCGTTGTTTCGCGAGTTTCACCAGGAGGCGGCGCGGGGATCTCCCCACGCGGGGCCGCGGCTCATCGTCTACGAGGCGCTGCGGCGGATGCTGAACGCGCTGGTGTCCGATTTGATGACGGAGGTGCGGCGGCGCGTGCAGACGTTGGGCGCGAGTACGCTCGACGAGATTCGCCGCGCGCCCGGAAGGCTGGTGGGGTTCAGCCCCGGGATGGAGGCAGCGCGCGCGGAAACAAAGAGATTTCTGTATAACAATTTTTACAACTCGGCGGACATGGAGGAGGTGCACCGGCACGCGGAGCTGGTAGTCACCGGGCTGTTCGCAAAGCTGATGGCGGAGCCGGAGCTCATGCCCGAAGATCACCGGGCGCAGATACCGGCCGAGGGATTGGCGCGCACGGTGACCGATTACCTGGCCGGGATGACGGACAGCTACATCGAGCAGTTGTGGGCGCGGTGCGGCGAGAGTTGAGGGCCGGAAACCGGCTCGGACTGGGTTCCGGCAGGCCTCGAGTCTCCCGCAGACCGCCGGGTTTGGTCATGACGGCAGGCGGAATCGTCCGCCTCCCAATAACTTTTCGCACCCATTGTGCGATTTCGGAGTTAAAATTCGGCTACTTCCAAATGGCGAGTTCCTAATCGGGCACCGGTAGCACTGCAATGCGCGTACGACGGTTCTTGTTCGCAACTTGCTTCGCCCTTCTTGCCCATCTTGCGATGGGTCAGGGCTACGCGACGCCTCCCTCGAGCACCTTTTTCCACTTTCGCGACGCGGCCGACTTCAACCGGAACATCTATTACAAGAACAAGCTCGAGTTTTCACTCGAAACCGGCTGGCTTCCCAACAATATTCCTTTTATCTTTAACTTCGTCGCCGGCGACCCTTACAACACCTGGCCGCTGCACTATACCCTGGTGCCCAATATCGCTTCTGTGCGGTGGCACGTCGATAACATCGGCGGTCCCGGCATTCTGCGCGGTAATCTGGACCTCACGTTCAGCGGGACCTATACCGCGATCCCGCGGGGCGCGGAGACCCGTTATTTTGCCTTCGTCTACGGAATGCGCCGCAATTTCATCCAGCGCAACTGGAGAATCGTGCCCTACTTCGAGGCCCGCGGCGGAGTGGGCAACATCAACGCCAAGGGTCCCGACGGCGTCCTCTATGCCCAGGGGCAGGACCTGACATTCACCCTGATGATAGGCAGCGGCGCGCGCTATAACTTCAATCCCCGATTCAGCTTCGCTGCGGGCATGACCTACGACCACATCTCAAACTTTTACTTATCCCAGCCTGCGTATACGGACTATGGACTCAACGTGTACGGCTCCTTCGTGGGAATCAATATCCGGATAGGCAAGGAACGGCGCATGGTGCCGTAATGCATCCCCGGCCCCGCCGGAGACCTCCCCTTGCCGGCTGAATCGCCAGGCCCCGCCTGTGCGGTCCGTGGAGATTGCGGTTCCATCTTTCCGATTTCTCACTGTACGGCGCCTCGGGGACGGAGGCGGCGGAGATCGAGGGCGCAGGCCACGGCGTTCTGCGCGTGCAGGCGCAGGTTGTCAGCCGCGGCCCAGAGCCACAGGCGCGTCATGGCGCCGGAGCCGCGCGCGCCCGGCTCCGGACGCAAGCGCACGAGAACGTCGCTCTGGCCGGTGGCGGCGAGGTTCGAAGGAGAATCGGAGTCCTCGAGGATGAGCTCGACGTGCTCCCCGGTGAGCGCCTCTTCGAGTACGGACAACTCCACCGCGTGCTCGAGTTCGACGGCGATGGAGAAGGCATGGCCGTGAAAGACGGGCGCGTGGACGACCTGCAGGGCCAGCGCGGGCCAGCGGTTGGCAGAGAGAGCGCGATAATGGCGGCGGATGCGGGCCTCCGCGGCGACGAGACTCACCGTAGCGGATTCGCCGAGAGCGCCGAGGAGGTTGTAGGCAGCCTGCGCGTCGTAGATCGCACGCGGGAGGGATTGGAAGCTGAGCAGGCTGACGGTCTGCTGGTGCAGCTCATCCATGGCGGTGCGGCCGAATTCGCTGGCCGGCTGGAGCACGGTGGCCGCAGCGGTGCGCACGGGCGCGGCCTGTTGCAGGCGGCCGAGGAGGAGACCGAGAGCGATGGCGGCGGGATGGGCGGGAACCACGGCGGGCGTGAAGAGGTCGGCCGATCCCGGCTCCGCGCCCACCCAGGGGGCGCGGATGAGCACGCCGGTCTCCGCTTCGAGCGCGCCGGAGAGATCGATAACCGTGGATCCGGCGCGCAGAGCATGCCGCCAGTGGGCGCGGGTGAGGTTTTCCGAGCCCGAGAAAAACGTGAAGTCGGCGTGGTCGAAGGCGTCCGCGCTGAGGGCCTGAATGAAGGTGATCTCGTCCCCTACCTGGTCGAGCTGGCCCTTGGCGTCTTCTTCGTCGAGCAGGGCGAAGTTGGCCGCGGCAAGCGTCGACTCGGAGAGGACGTCCTTCAATTCCCGTCCCAACAGGGTGGAAGCTCCGGCGATGGCGATTTTGTACACAGTGTGTTGGCGAGTCAGCAAGTCAGCGGGTTAGCGGGGTTAGCGGAGCTAGCCAGTGAAGTGGGGGCCGAGGGATTCGTGGTCAGGCGTGGTCGATGCGGGCAGCTCGGGCACCGGTCTTCGCCGGCGGCGGCGCGACCAGCCGTAGGCAGCGCGCGCCCAGATGCCGGAGAACATGTACGCGAGCGCAGCCAGGAAGAGCACCACGTTCGAGTAACGAAGAATAATCCAGAGAACAACAGCAAGCAGGACAGGCAACTGGAAGGGATGACGGCGGGAGAAGTTGATCTCCTTGCCCGACCAGAAGCGCCAGGTGCTGACCATGAGGAAGGTGCAGACGGCAACCAGGATAAGCCAGCCGACGGCGACCCACCAGGACTCAACGGGATAGGCGTAGAAGAAGTGGACGGTGGCGGCGACCAGGCCCGCGGCCGCGGGAATGGGCATACCGACAAAGTATTTGCGTCCGGGACGCCCCGGGTTGCGGGGTTGAGCATCGTGGCTGATGTTGAAGCGGGCCAGCCGCGAGGCGCCGCTCAAAAGGAACAGAAAGCAGATGAACGCGCCTGCCTGCACGAGGTGCTGGCGCAGGCTGGGATTGACCGATTGGGGAAGAAAATGAAAGCCCCAGATGAAGGCAAGCAGACTGGGAGCCACGCCGAAAGTGATGACGTCGGCGAGCGAGTCGAGCTCTTTGCCGAAATCGCTGGCGGTATTGGTCATGCGGGCGATGCGGCCGTCGAGGGAATCGAAGGGAATGGCGAAGAGAATGGCAATGGCGGCCCAGTCGAGGTGCTGTGCCGCGTCGCCGGTGATGGCAGCGAGGGTCTGGGTGACGGAGAAGTAGCCGGCGCCGATGTTGCCCGCGGTAAAAAGCGAAGGCAGCAGGTACATGCCGCGGCGCAGGCGGGCGCGGTTGCGGGCGCGGACCTCGGCCGCGTCGTGGTGGTTCACGCGCGCACTCCCTGGGGCATGGCCGCGAGAACGCTTTCGCCGCCCTTGACGCGCTGTCCGACTTTGACCTTGAGGACGGCGCCGGCGGGGAAAACAACGTCGACGCGGGAGCCGAACTTGATGAGCCCCACGCGCTGGCCGCGGCCGACGGTCTGGCCTTCACCGAAGTGGAAAACGATGCGGCGCGCCAGCAGTCCGGCGATCTGCTTGAACGTGACCTCAATGCCGCGGTCGGCGCCGTTGCCGAGAATGGTGACCACGTTCTGCTCGTTGCGCTCGGCGGAGCTGGGATTCATGGCGTTGAGATAGCGGCCGTTCTGGTACCGGACACTGGCAAGGACGCCGCCGATGGGGGCGCGGTTGACGTGCACGTCAAAAACGCTCAGGAAAATGCTGACGCGCTGGCGCACGCCCTCGGGGGTGGTGATGGTCGCGGTTTCCGTAACCTGACCGTCACCCGGCGCAACGATGAGGCCCTCCCCGGCGGGGATGGTGCGATGGGGATCGCGAAAGAACCAGAGAAAGAAAGCGGCGAGAAGAACCGGTGCGGCCGCCCAGCCCCAGAAGCGCGTGAACCAGACCACAATCGCGGCAACCGCAAGCAGGCATAGCGCGTAGATGTAACCGTCGCGAACCATCGTCCCCACCGATGATTATACGGCGAAGCAGATTTGTGCTGGCAGATGACGGGAGACACCGCCCGTTTGGACGCGCTATGAGCCCAGCGGCGGGAATCTGTGCGGAAAAGACCGAAAACGCTAGGCGGTCACCGGCATGCGCCGTTCCAGCGCGTAAATCAGGTCTTTTGCGTGCAATTTGAGC
>JASHUF010000428.1 GCA_030040175.1 Acidobacteriaceae bacterium | reverse complement strand
AATCCCGGTGTGGAAGGCCGAGCGCATCGCGGCCACGTTGCCGGCGATCTCCATCGTCTCCCTGCCCGGATTCACGCGCAACCCGCGGAATCCGTGGCCAACGAGCCAGCTTTTCACCGCGGCAATGTCGTCGTCGGAGGGTCCGAACTGCGCGCCGAACTCCTCCGGCGTGAGCCATTGGTGATAATTCGGCGCACCCGGCGCGTCGAGTTGCGCGATGAGCGCGCGCAGCGCCGCTTCCTGGCTGGGGCTGCGCTTCAACACCAATTGCAACCGGTCGAGCTCCATGTCTGCGGGAGCCGCGCCGCGATCGTTGGCCGCGTTGGCGAGCGGGCTCACCGTTCCCTTGAGCGTTACCAGCCGGCTCTCGTCGATGGGCCCGGGAATGCGGTCGACAGGCGCAATGCGATCTGCGGGCGCGGCCTGCTGCGCGCGTCCGTCCCCCGGCGCGGCGCAGAGCATCGCCGCGCCGAGTGCAAGCGCAAGATGCAGGCGCAGGCCTGGCATGGCTGTCGATCCCGGACCTTTCTCTGGGGGATTAGAGCAGATTCCGAGTCGCCGCGCGGGGGGTGGATGCGGTTGCGTGGCTTTTTCCTGAAGGCGCAAAAACCGTTGTGGGAGCAGTCCCGCCTTTGGAAAGTCCCAGGCGGCCATCGCCCGGCCCGCTCCCGCCATCGCGCAAGTCTTTCAGGAGCGCCCTGCAACGGCTGCGTCCACGCCCAGCCGGTGCGATCAAAAAGAAACGCCCTTCCGCAAAGGAAGGGCGTTTCGTAAGTGAGTCAGTGAAGGCGCGTCGACTCGGCGGCCCTGGCAGGAGTCAGTTCACGTTGACCTGGAAACTCGCCGTGGACGTCGTATGCGCAGCATCGCTTCCCGTTCCGGTCACGGTAAACGTGTAAGTGCCCGGGGTGGTTCCGGTATTGCTGGCGCTGGTCACCGTCTCCACGACAGACCCGCTGTTGGAGTTGTAGTTGGAGTCGCCGGAATAGGTCGCCATCAACGTGTCCTGCCCCGCCGCAAGCGTGTTGGCGGGAATCGTAATGCTGGCGGAACCGCTGGAGAGGGTCGCTGCCTGCGAGCTGTAGTTGCCGCTCGACAAGGTAACGGTCCCGGTGGGAGTAGCGCCAGCGCCGGAAACCGTCACGGTGACTCCAAGAGTGACATTTGTCGCCACGCTGGAGTTTGCCGGAGTGACGGTGACCGTCGGGGTCAACTTGCCGCCTCCACCCCCACCGCCGCTGCTGCCTCCTCCGCCGCAGCCGATCGCAGTAAAGCCCACCGCGGCCAGCAACAGCATCCCGCTCAGATACCGGCTCCATCTACGCAATCGCGCTGGAACCAGAAGGAAGGCGAGGAACGCAGCCATCATACTTCCGCCGGCCGCCGCGAACCACCCGGAGCGGCCGGAAGGCACAGGCGCCAAGCTTCCGCTGGTGGCTGCGGTGGTGCTTGCGGTCACAGTAGTCTGGCCGGTGGTCGTGCCCGAGCTCAGGGTAATCGTGCCCGCGCCGCCGCTGCACGTGGGCAGGTCGGTCGCTCCGTTGGGCGAGGACGTGAGCGTGCACGCAATGGTTATGCTGCCCGCATAGCCGTTGGTCCCGGTCGCCGTGATCGTAGACATGGCGTTGCCCCCGGGCGCAATCGCCGCCGGATTTGTGGCGCTGAGCGTAAAGTTGGGCGCATTCGCATTGAGGGCCGTAACCTGGGCATCTATCGCCAGCGTGTGGATGAATTCGCCCGTCGAGTCCTTGCCGGTGACGAGCACGTCATAGCTTCCCGGCGACGTTGAGGAGGGAGCGCTGATGGTCAATGTGGAGCTGGCGCTGCCGCCGCTGGCGAGCGTGGGACTCGAGGAGATCTGGCAGGTGACTCCGCTGGCGGGCGTGCAAGTCAGGGTCACCGTGCCGCTGAAGCCGTTGACCGAGCTGAGGTTGATCGCCGCCGTCCCGCTGCTGCCCGCCGTGACCGGCACAATGGTCGTGCCCGGTACCATGGTGAAGTCAGAGAGCGGATTGGAGAGGGCGGTGCCGGCATTCAGGGTGAGGGCCGAGGGATTGTAATTCTGATCCCCGGCATATTGGAGCGTGAGGAAGTTCGAGCCCTGGAAGAGCGTCTGGCTGTTGAGCGTGATCGAGAAGGACGCCACATCGCCGGTCGTGCTGGAGAAATTCACCGCCGTGGGATAGTTTCCCGAGGAGTAGAGGTAGATTCCGCCCGTCGGCGCCGCTTTCCCCGATACGCCGGTCACCGTCCCGGATATGGTCACAGTCGAATTGGGTGAGATGCTTCCCGAAAGATTCGCCGCGATCGTCGAAGTGAGTCCGCCGTCGCCGGTCAGATTCTCGATGGTTATGCTGCCCGAAGTGGAGGACGCGGGGGTGGAATTGTAGTTCGAGTCTCCGGAATAACTTACGGAGATGTTGTAGGTGCCGGAGACGGTGCCCGCGGGCACCGTGTACGTGGCCACGCCGGCTACGGCGTTGTTGGTCGGGTCGACAAACGGGCTCAGCGTCATCGTGCCCGAGAACCCGGCCAGGCTGCTCGTCATGGTGACGGATCCTGTGGGCGCCGCAACCGGAGTCGGATAAATTGCCGACGAGGTTGCTGCGTTGTCTTCGGCGGAGTTCTCAACATAGATGGTCAGGATGGTCGGCTGGTTGGGGCCGTTGACCCAGTCATCATTGCTGCTGTCTTCAATGGTCGTGGTCACCTCCATGTTCGGAGTATCCTTGACCACTCCCAGGGTGATGGCGGACGAGGTCGAAGCGTTGTAGCTCGAGTCGCCCGGATAGCTGGCCGTAATCGAGTAGTTCCCGATGGCCAGGGGCGCGTTGTATTCGGCGTCGCCCTCGGCGTTGATGACCGCGGTGTTCAGGGCGGCGGAGTTGTTCGCGAACGTCACCGTGCCCGTGGGCGCGGTGTAAGCCGGGCACGCGGTGGTGCCGGTGGTGCAGCTATTGATGGCCGTAATGTCTGCCGTCGGAGCCACCCGGGCGCTGAGCAGGAGCTGGGTGCCGTAGGGAAGGGTCGAGCTCAGAGAAGAGTTCGACGAACCCTGCGGCGTAAAGATGAAAAACGAGATCCCGCTGTTCTCCGGATTCACGGTGATGGGAATCGGAGGAGCGGACGAGCTCATGGCGTTGTTGGCATCGCCGCCATAATTGGCCCAGATGTTATAACTGCCGCCGGGCAGGGTGCTGATGCTGCCCGAGTAATCGCCGCTGCCATTCAGCGCAAATATGGTCTGCCCCTGCTGCACCGGCTCGTCGCTGCTGGTGAGGATGGCCACATTGCCCGTGGGCGAATTGCCGGTGACCGCGCCGCTGAGGGTAATCGGCTGGCCGTGCGTGATGGAGTTCGAGCTGGGGGTTAGCGTCGTCGTGCTCGTGCCCAGCGTGACCTTGCCCCAGTCCGTCCACAGCACGTTCGCGTCCACGGTGCCCCAGCCGGTGGCGAGGTCGTACCCGGGGCCGGCGTTGTATTCCGCCGTGGTGCCGGTGCCGATCTGGCCTTCGGTCGCCAGTCCCAGGTTGGGGTCGGTGACGGTAATCGGGTTGCTTACGCTGATGCAAGCCGTGGTCCCTACGGCGCAGGGCACCGAGTTCGTGCCGTTGGTCACGTCATGGAAGGCGGCCGGAAACTGCTTGGCGAGCGGGTAGAGGATGGCGTCCGCCTGGCCCTGCGGACCGTACTCCTGGTTGACCAGCGCCATGATGGCCGCAAACGAAGGTGCTGCAGCCGACGTGCCTCCCACGGCGAAGATCTGTTCGAAGCCGCCGTTCTGCTGCGAACAGTCGCCGTCCGTGGCGCAGATGGGATAGGAACTGTCGTTTTGGCCGTCGGCGGCAAAGAGCGATACGTCGGGCACGTCCCGCACTTTGTCGTTGGGAACGCCGCTTCCCGACTGCCACGCGGGCTTGGGATAGCCGGAGGCCGTCCCCGTGCACTCGCCGGTGGTTGAGCTGTAGTCGTTGTTGCTGCACAGGGCGGCATTGCTGGCGCCGCCGTTGCCGCCGCCGATGGTGGTCTCCGTGTCTCCGCTCTCGGTGTAAAGGTTGAAGAGGTTCAGGCCGTACTGGCTGTTGTTCCAGGGCTGCTCGGGAATGGGGCTCAGGAGGGTTTCCGTGGGCGTGGTGTTGTTGGCCGTGGTGCTCCAGTAGGTGCCGAGCTGGGAGTCGATCTGCGCATCCGTGCCGGCGTAATCGCTATAGTAGAAATCCGTGCCGCCAACGGCAATGTCAAACGGCGTGGAAGCGTAACCGCTCACGGCCTGCCCGTCGACGGCGTAATATTGCGAGGCGGCATCGCAGCCGGCCGATCCGTCGTCTCCCGTCGCCACCATGACCGTCTGCCCCTGGGCCGCCGCCTGCTCCCACAGGCTGTTGAGGAAAGCGTTAAACGAGCCCAGGCCCGCTTCGCAGTAACCGAAGCTGAGGCTGATGACAGGCGCCACGTCGCCATAGACGGCGTGCTCGGCGGCAAGGACCAGGCCGCTCTCGAGCGCCGTATCCGCGCCGATGACCAGGTCGATGGTGGCGTTGCGGGCCACGGCCCCCGACCACTCTACGTCGAGGTAGGCCTCCACCGAGTCGTAGTTGGGACCATCCGGGTTGTTGATCCCGTCCACGCCGGGATCGTTGCCGTCGATAATCACCTGGGGCGGATTGGCTGGCAAATTGAACAGGGTGCGGAACGCGTTGACCAGATCGATGTTGATGTTCGAGTCGTTGACGATGGCGATGGTCTGCCCGGAGCCGTTGATGCCGGCGGTATAAAGCGGCTTGAGATCGTATTGCACGGCGAAGTCGGCCGGCGAAAGAACAAAAAAGTAAGACGTGTAATCAAAGCTGCCGGAACCGATCGTCCAGCTCGGCTTGGCCCGGCCGGTGGCGGGATTGTAGCTGGCTTCTCCGAGCTTCTGCACGTAGCTCTTCACGTGAAAGTTGTTCAAAGAAACGAAGCCGCCCACCACCGGCGCCAGCGCCGCGGGAATGTCGGGATCGTTGGCGTTGGCGTAGTGCATCTCGCCGTTCACGGCGTATTTGTGAATCTGCGTGTGGAAGGTGTCGCGCAACTGGCCCACATTGCCTGAGATCTCCAGCGTCTGCTTGCCTGGATCGACCTTGAGGATGGTGAAGCCATGGCCGCCGAGCCAGCTCTCCACCGTGGCAATGTCCTGGTCAGACGCCCCGAACTGCTTGCCGAAGGCATCCGGCGTCAGCCATTTGTGATAGTTGGCGGAGCCGGGCGCGCTCTGCTCGGCGATCAACTGGCGCAGCGCCGCTTCCTGGCTGGGACTGCGCTTCAACACCAGGTGCAGCCGGCTGATCTCCATGCCGTCCGGCGCCGCCCCGCGATCGTTCTTCGCGTTGGCCAGAGGATGCACGGTTCCTCCCAGCGTGACGCGTTGACTTTCATCGATGGGCGAGACAAGGCGAACCGAGGGCGCGGCCAGTTGTGCGCTGGACGCGGTGGAAACCATCAATGCGCCGGCAAGGACACACAGGGGGAGGGAACGCAGATTTGCCATGGCGGTTGTCCTAGACCTCAAACTGGACCTTAACCTTCGGATGAACCCCCGAAGGGCTGAAAAGTTGCTGGGCTGAGAATTCGGTTTCGATTGCAAGCTGCCTCGGAGCCTGCCTGCCGGCGGGCCAATTTAACTGCGCCGGCATCCTTGCGGCAGGGGGCAATCTCCGGTGAAGCTGAAACGGGCGATGCTTCGCGCCCTCGCAAGCGAAGCATCCGGTCTGCCCCGGTATTGCGCCTTTCTGTCTCTGCGCATCCCGCGCCACGCAAAAAAGGGGAAATCTAAGAAACAGGAGGAACCGGGGAACGAGGAAATCCTTGGGATGTCCGGCACATCCCGAAAAGATTAGACGCGCTTGATCCCCCTTAAGTTGACCCTTCCGGAACCGGACAACAGAACGCAGCCGTCCCTCCATCATCTCCTGCGGATCAAAGTATATCCGTTGCCGGTACCGTCCGGCCGTTTCTCTGAAGGTATGCTCACGGTGACGCAAGGCACAGTTTACGAAATCGTTGATTGCAATAGACAATTGATTTCGTATGGTATATTATGCTTTTTCCTGGATGCCCTTGGTGTTGCCCGTGTTGGCGATGCGCGCTTCGCTTTTCATCACCTGTTACAACGATACGCTCTTTCCTGAGACGGGCCGCGCCGTGGTGGCCTTGCTGGAGCGGCTGGGAGTCGCTCTCGACTTCCAGCCGCAACAGACCTGCTGCGGGCAGATGCACGCCAATTCCGGTTTCCGTCCTGAAGCGTTTTCCCTGGCCGCGCGTTTTGTTCGAATGTATCAGGACGCCGAAGCCGTTGTCATCCCGTCGTCGTCGTGCGTGGCCATGATGCGCGAGCAGTATGCGGGCCTGTTCGAGGAGCTGGGCGATGCGGGCCTGCGGGATGCGTTCGAGGCGCTGCGGCCGCGGATCTTCGAGTTGAGCGAGTATCTGGTGGATGTGCTGGGCGCGGAAGACGTGGGCGCGTACTTT
>JASHUF010000045.1 GCA_030040175.1 Acidobacteriaceae bacterium | reverse complement strand
GCCGCCACCATCAAGAACGTGGGCGACACCCGCATCGGCGACACCGTCACCGACGACGCGCGGCCCGCAGCGCACGCATTGCCCGGTTTCGAAGACATCAAGCCCATGGTCTTCGCCGGCCTCTACACCGTGGACTCGCATGAGCACACGCTGCTGCGCGACGCGCTCGAAAAGCTGCGCCTCAACGATTCGTCTTTTTTCTTCGAGCCGGAAAGCTCCGTCGCCCTCGGCTTCGGCTTCCGCTGCGGCTTTCTCGGCCTGCTGCACATGGAGATCATCCAGGAGCGCCTCGAACGCGAGTACGAGCTCGACCTGATTACCACCGCGCCCGGCGTCCGCTATCACATCCATCTGACCGACGGCTCGGAGATCGAGGTCGACAACCCCTCGCGCTGGCCCGAGCCGCAATCGATCGCGTCCATCCGCGAGCCCGTCATCGCGGCCAAAATTCTCACCAACGAGGAATACGTGGGCGGCATCTTCAAGCTGGTTGAAGAGAAGCGCGGCAAGCAGGTGAACTTCGAGTACATTACGCCTACGCGCGTCATGCTCACCTACGAGCTGCCGCTCAACGAGATCGTCCTCGACTTTTACGACCGGCTCAAATCCATTTCGCGCGGCTATGCCTCGCTCGACTACCAGCTCGCCGGCACGTGGGAGTCGCCCATGGTCAAGCTCGACGTGCTCGTGAGCGGCGAGCCCGTGGACGCCCTCTCCATCATCGTCCACCGCGACCACGCCTACGAGCGCGGCCGCGCCCTGGTCTCGAAGATGCGCGAGCTCATCCCGCGCCAGCAGTTCGAGGTGGCCATCCAAGCCGCCATTGGCTCCAAGATCGTCGCCCGAGAAACCGTGAGCGCCCTGCGCAAGAACGTGCTCGCCAAGTGCTACGGCGGCGACATTACGCGCAAGCGCAAGCTGCTTGAAAAACAGAAGGAAGGCAAGAAACGGATGAAGCGGATCGGCAAGGTAGACATCCCCCAGGAGGCCTTCCTGGCGGTGCTGCGCGTGGGCGAAGACCAGCAGAAATAGGCGACCGGAGCCGGGAACCCCATTTCCGGCGACGTCACCTTCCTTTCACGCACGATTGTGGAAAGCTCCCCGCAGAAGCGCTGTGCCCGAAACTAGAATCTCGACCGCCGGCCGGCTCCTGGACACCCTCATTACCTTATGAAAAGAAAAGGTTTATTCCCTCTAGCAGAAGCCTCTCCGGCTTGACAAGTGCAGAAAAAGCCCCGGAATCGCTGCGTTTCGCCTCGCAATCCACATTTTTTTCCACAGTACACGGCTTGAAATGGGCCTTCGCAGCCATTTCCCGCAGGCAACCCTCCCAGCCTTTTGTGTAACACTCTCAAAACAAAAGGGTATGTGCCACCTTTAGGCGGCTTCTGCGCCCCTGTCTCAGCGGGCCGGCCTCAAAATCAGTGCGCCGGGGCCGCCACGGGCTTGGGAGCGTCCACATCGGACTGCGGCGGAGGCGCAGCGACGCCCGACTTGACGTTGTACGCTTCGACCACCTGTTTGGTAATGTCAGTGCCGTTGCTGGCAAAAAGGACCGGCGACTGCTGCTCCGAAATATCGAGAACCAGCGTATAGCCTTCCTTTTCCGCGTAGGACTGCATCACGTCGTAAACCTTTGAAGCCAGCGTCTGGTAAACGTCCTGCATCTGCTGCTGGAAGTCGTTGCGTGCATCTTCGGCATCGCGGTCCAGTTGCTTCTTCTTGGTATCGATGTCCTTGGAGCGGGAGGCGCGTTCGGCCTCGCTCAGCGTGGCCCCTTTGGCCTGCAGGTCCTTGGTCAGGCTGTCGATCTGATCGCTGAGAGTCTTGAGCTGCTGCCGCTTGGGATCGAATTTCTTTTCGAGATCGGCAAAGTTACGCTGGCCCTCATTGGTTTGCGCGACGGCCGCCTGGAAGGCGATCACGGCAATCTTAGCCGCGTCGGCGGATGAGGTGGGGGCGACCGCTAAGGGCGGCGCTCCGAGAAATGCCCGCAGGGCCGGCAGCAGATCGGCGCGAATTTCTATCTCCACACCCGCAGTTGTTGCATCGTGCATGATCATTCGAAGGTTCCCGAATGAAACCGTTTGGATTTCCCCATCTTTGACTTCTGCGGAGGCCAATGGAATCTCCTTCCGGGTCTCCGAATAGGTGCAGGTGATCGATTTAACCGATCCGCCAGGCAGGTATTTGACGTTACCTTGGGCGTCGGAAACCATGTCGACTGTCACGCCTTCAATGGAGCACCTAATGTCTGGGGAAATCTGAACATAGGTGGCGGCAGGCGTTTGGGCGGCGGCGCTCAGGACCATCCCCGAGCCCAGCGTAAGGGCGATTGCAAGCGAACACTTCATCGGTTCTAAAAACTCCTTCGAGATTCCCTGAGGGCGGGCCTCTCAGACCCAGCCGCGAGCCGGCGCCCCTCCAGCAACCTCGCGAATCTTTTTGCTGGGAACTCTACGCCGCAGTGGCAGAGAGAGAAAAAGATGCGGATGGAGACGTCGGCAGAAACTGAAGAGGATTATACGGCATCCTCTGAAAATTCCACGCAAACCTTAAGTAGCCCGCTCGCGAAGAAGCCCCGGGGTGAAGAGCGGGCTAAGGTAAGGCACAGCGCCTCAGTGGGATGTGGACGGCTTGGGCGCGTCCGGTGTAGGCGCCGCCGGTGGCGGTGGAGCAGGAATGCCCGACTTCTCGTTATAGGCCTCGATCACCGCCTGGGTGATGTCGGTCGAAGGCAGAGCGTAGAGTACCGTGGGTGCCTGCTGCTGCTGCTCGCTGGCATCGAGCACCAGGG
>JASHUF010000427.1 GCA_030040175.1 Acidobacteriaceae bacterium | reverse complement strand
GAGCTTCCGGCTCCCGTCAGTCCCGGAATGTTCGGCAGATTCGGCGCCAGGCTCGAGTACGACGAAGTCTGGATGGGGTATTTCTCGCCTTCTTTGATCGTTCCGGCTTCGTTGTCTCCCAGGCGCAGTTGAATGTCGTCGAGCTCCCGCGAGTCCGAGGTGTTGAGGCTGAGGTTGAAGGTGACCGAGCCCGTGGTAATGCCGGAGGCCGTCAATCCGCCCCCGAACAGGGCCAGCCCGTTCGAGAACAGCGAGCTCGAAACCTGGCCGGAAGCCAGCAATATGGCGAGGATCGCCAGCGTGTCGCCCGGCGCAGCCAGTCCCGAGGAGATAATCTGCTGCACCAGGCTCGCGTTCTGGTTGAGCAGCGATTGCTCCTCGGCGTAGACGTTGAACCCGGTCACCGACTGCGGCAGTTGCGCCCCGGTGTTCCGCGTCGCGTTGTGCGCCACCTGGATCATCTTCACGTCGAGCAGTACCTGGTTGCGCCCGTCGAGGAGCACGCGCACAGTGGAGTTGAAGGCCGCCAGCGTGCTCGGCGGCGCGCGCAGCGTGAGGGCGCTTCCCCCGGCGTCGATGGCTACCTGTTGCACGCCGAATACATTCTTAGCCAGGTTGTTCATCTCGGTGAGATCGTTCTCGTTCTCATCCCCGCTGATCACGCCGGAGATGTGGATGGTCTCCATCGCCTCGCGGGTGAAGCGCTGGCGCAGCTCGCGCGTGTCCTTGGCCACCAGCGCGCGATGCGCGTCCAGAGGAACGTAAAACGTCTTCGTCACCAGACCCAGCAGGCGCATCGCGCCGTCGAAACTGGCATCGTCCACGTCCAGCCGTGTGGACTCGTCGCTCACGCTGTCGTCGAGCATGGCGGTGATGCCGTAGGCCTTGAAAACCTGTTCGATCGCGTTGCGCCGGTCGGTGCGCAGGTGAAAACTGTGCACTCCGGCCGCGGGCTCGAGCGCGACTACATCCCCGAGTTCGCTCGCTGTTGCCGCATAGAGAGGTTGTTCCTGATCCGTGAGAGCATCCTCGCCCAGCTCGTCCAGGTGCTCGGTGGCCTCCATGTTCCTGGGGTCGAGCGCGAGCGCGCGCTCCAGATCGGCGCGCGCCGAGCCCTCGTCGCCCAGCAGCCGCGCCTTGGCCGCGGACTGAATCAGTGCCGTCACGGCATGGCCGCGCGCGACCTCGAGCGCAAGCCGGTAGTCGGTGTTCGCCGGGTCGAGCTGCGCCGCGCGTTCGTACTCGCCCATCGCCGCCTCGATTTGCCCGTCCACGAACAGCTTGCTGGCATGGAGATAAAGCTTCGCGGCTTTGCGTTTTTCGCTGCTCGTCGTCTTGGCCGGACTTTCCTCCGCCTCCGCAGCGGCTGCGTCGCCGGCCGCGCCCTGTGATCCTTGCGCAGCCTGACCGTCCGGCGCCGAAGCGCGGGGCGCGGCCTTGCCGCTCGCTTCCGGCGCCTGCGGACCCGGCGTCTGCGCCCCCATCGGCGCCGTCGTCGCGCCCGGAAAAACAAGCAGCAGCGCGCACGCGGTCCACCTGCGCAGTGAGCCGCGGAGTGTCTCGCACCTCAAAAGCCCCGCTGCGGAGCCGGGTTGGGCCGCCCCGGTTTTCAAGGTCTCAGCTGGCACCGCGCCGCTCACAGGCCCGGCCCCGTCCCAAGCCTCGCCAGCGCCAGCAGGTCGGCCAGCGAAGTCGCGCAAACGTCGGGCCGATGCGGGGACAGTTCGTCGAAGCTGAAACTGCCCGTGGCCACGGCGATCACGGAAAGGGAATTCGCCCGCGCCGCTTCAATGTCGCGGGGGGTGTCGCCCACCACGCAGATCTTGTCTCCCGCGCTCAGCTCCCGGGCCTTCCTGGCCGCCTGCGCCACCAGCTCCGCGCGGATGGGAAAATGGTCGCTGAATCCGCCGAAGCGGAACCACTCGCGCAACCCTGCCTGCTCAATCTTGATCCACCCGATCATTTCGAGGTTCCCCGTAGCCACGCCCAGCAGCGCGCCGCGGCGGGCCAGGTGACGCAGCACCTCCTCGACGCCCGGCATCCTCACCAGGTCCATCTCGTGGCGCCGCTCGGCCACGGTGGTGCGCATGGCCTCGAGAATCGCCTCCGTCTGCGCTTCCATGATCTCGGCCGGAATGCCCGCTTGCTTGCAGGCTTCGCGCAGGATCGCCGTGTCCGTGCTTCCCGCCAGTTGCACGCCCGCCAGCGTGATCTCGAATCCCGTTACGCGCTGCACGCTCAGGGCCACGGAGTCGATGTGAATGCGGTCACGGCTGCGCAGCAGCGTGCCGTCGATATCGAAGAGATAAGCGTCCTGCCCGTCCCATTCGAAATCCGGCTCAAGGGCGACACGGGCTTCCGTGCTCTGCGGTGAGGTTTGCATCATGAATCGGGGGCACGCACCTGCCCGGCGGAGATTTAGCGGTAGCCCTGCCGGAGTGCTCCATATACAGGACGTTCCGAGCGCGGCGGACGCTTGAGACCGGCCCGGACTTCCGACAATTCCAGCCCCAATTCCGCCATGGCGCGGCTCAGCGTGTTCCGGTGCATTCCCAGTTCTTCGGCCGCCTTGCACTGGTTTCCCCGGTGGGCAATTAAAACTTCACGCAGATACTGCCTCTTGAACTCCCGCACCGCATCCTCGTAGCGGATGCCGCTGGAGTGCATTTGCGTCACCAGGCTATCCAGTTCGCGTCTCACATCCACCTCTTGCTTAGGTCGTTGAAATAGTGTACCGGGTCCGGATGCGAAGGCAAGGGGGATCTTTTGCCCTTCCGATTCTCACCGCCTCAGGGAATTGCCGCGGTGCCCGGCGGCATTCGGTCAAGCGCGGCTTCATTCAATCCGGTCGTTAGCTGCCGTTGCCCGGGTGCATCCACTTCGGCGACTCCAGCTCCAGCGTTCTCAGCCCCTGCCGCACACGCTCCGCCAGCTCCGCCGGAGTGATGTGTGTACTGATGTGGCAGGCTCCGAAAAACTGCCGCGGCAGCCGCGATTCCGTCAGCCACTGCGCCTTGGGGAAAAAAGCCACGGTCACAAGAATACACAGAGTCACCAGCAAAATGCCCTGAAAAAATCCGAGCACCGCGCCGCCCAGCATATCCAGGCATCCCAGTCCCATCCAGTCAAGCGCCTTGCCCAGAAAATTCCCCATCAGGTTCGCAACCGCGAGAACCAGGATGGCAATCAGGAAGAAAGCAATCGTATCCGCGATGGTCTCGATCCGGACCATGGGCATCAGGATCGCGGCAACCCGCCCGTAATTCCACGCCGCCAGCGAAAGCCCGAACACCAAGCCCACCAGCGAGCAGGCGGTGCGGAAAAAGCCCTGAAACAATCCCGCCAATACCGATACCAACAGCCCCAATACGATGGCCCAATCGACCCAGGTCATGATGCGTCCGGCCCTCCAGCACGTTTGGACGTGGCGCTCCGGCTCGAAGGTTGCCGCAGCCCGGGCTTCTGCCGCGGGATGCACCCTTCTCGTCCTCCCGGCCCGCGCCCTGCACCTTCCTCCGATCCGTCGCCTCTCAAATCTCGATACTGCGCCCGGTCAAACGGCGGAAGGCCTCCAGGTACTTGGCCCTCGTGCGCTCCACTACCTCGTCCGGAAGACCCGGTGCAGGCGCTTGCTTGTTCCAATGGATCGATTCCAGATAATCGCGCACATACTGCTTGTCGAAGGAAGGCTGCGCGCCTCCGGGCGTCCACCGTTCCGCCTCCCAGAACCGGGACGAGTCCGGCGTCAAGACCTCATCGGCAAGCATAATCCCTTCCGCCGTCCTTCCAAACTCAAATTTTGTGTCCGCCAGAATCAGCCCGTGCGCCTCGGCATGTGCTTGTGCGCGTTGATAAAGGGCCAGCGTCAGCCGCCGTAATTCGGCCGCGTTTTCCACACCCACGCGCGCTTCGGTCTCCGCATAGCTGATGTTTTCGTCGTGCGCGCCATCCCTGCTCTTGGTTGCCGGCGTGAAGACGGCCTCGGGCAGGCGCGATCCGTCGAGCAGTCCCGCCGGCAGCCGTATGCCGCATACCGTTCCCTCCGCGCGATACTCCTTCCACCCCGAACCCGCCAGATAACCCCGCGCCACGCACTCCACGGGAAACATCTCGGCGCGCTCGACCAGCATCGAGCGGCCTTCCAGTTGATCCGCATAGGGCTTGAGAGACGCCGGATACGCATTCACATCGGCCGTGATCAGGTGATTGGCTGCAACATCGCTGAGCAGCTCGAACCAGAAAAGCGAAATCTGCGTCAGGATCTTTCCCTTGGCCGGTATGCCCGTGGCAAGCACATGATCGAATGCCGAAATCCGGTCGGTCGCCACCAGCAGCAGCGCGCCCTCCACGGCATACAGATCGCGCACCTTGCCCCGGCCCAGCAAAGGCGTCGCACCCAGGTTCGTCGTCAACAGAGCGGTCACAAAAACTCTCGCGCCGGATTCGGCTCAAACCTCCGATTGTCGAAGCGGCGCCGCGCTTTGTCAATGCGCCGCCGTGCCCTTTGGAATGAGTTGCATCAATGGTTCCGGGTTTTGTGAACGGGCACAGTTTTCGTGCTTGCCGAAAAACTCTCCGCGAGGCGCAAGAAGCGTCAAGGCACGACTTGAGAGCCGGCTGAACGAATCACCGGCAGCAGCAAGAAGCGTCAGGGCGCGGCCTCGGTCTGGCCGCAGGGAGCCATAGACATGGGCCCTTTACGGCATTTTCTGAGTTACTGTGTCCTTTTCATTTCCCCGTAAGGTCGCCGCTCCCTGTTGGTCGCGTCGACTCTGCCTTCCGTCTTCGGGATACAGCTACTCAGAAAATGCTTTAGCCCCTGAGGTACGTTGTCCGCTTGCCTCAACCCGCCTGTCCAGCCAGCTCCGGGATCGATCCCGAGGATTGATCCCGAGCCGCGCTCCCGCTGCGCCGCCTGCACTCGAAGATGCCTGCCCGTGGCGTCGAACCTCTTTGCTCCCAGCGCATCTCCTGTGACCGCCGTCACGGACGAGTCCCCCCTTTCCGGCGATACTTCTGTTGTCAACATGGTTCGGAGAACGGGCACGAAAGTTCTCCTTGAGCCCGGAGACACGGAGCGGGGGTGGAATGGGGAAGCCGCGTCCGCTTCGTTCGTGATGGGATCACCAGTAGCCGCGCGCTACGACCTCCAGCGCCGGCTGCTGGGCCCCCAATCCTTCCTTGTGTCTCGACGCAAGCGCCTCCGAAGCGAAGAGTTCCTTCGGGGGCGATTTTTTCTGCACTGCCTTGGCGCGCAAAATCGAAAGAGAAAACTTTAGTTTTGTCCAACCCTCCCGTTTCGAGCGATCGCGGCTGCTTTTCCGGCCTGCATTCTTTCCCGCAAGCTGCCGTGGATGTGGCATTTCGAAACAGCGCGCCGGAATGCAGCCCCCGGATTCAATCGCTGCCTGCGATCGCCGCAAAAATCTGCTGCGCTTTGCGCTTGGGCTGCCGATAAAGATGGATGAGTGTCGCCTGCGCCGCAAGGGCTGGGAGGCTGAAGAAGATTGTGCCGTTTCCGATCGACAAATCGAAGGACGTTCCCTTGCTGTTCACTGTTTCCACGCGTGTGACACCGCTTCCGGCCGGCTCCTCATGCGCTGAAGTCAATCGAGAAGAGACGTCCCCTGGCTCCGCAAGCCCTGGCGTCGCCTCCCCGGCCACGCAACGGGAACGGCGCATCTACCGCGGCGCGGTGTATGAGAAAGGGGAAGACTGCCAATGGCATCTCGTGCAGAAATAGCCGAGCCGCTGCCGTCTACGCTGCCCGCGGATTTTGGCGAGTGGGACGAAGGCGGCGGCTCGCCCCAGCCGGCCGGGGCTGATCCGGCCGAGCCCGCGGCCGAGTCTGGCGCCGCTCGAGCCGAGCAGCCTGCGCCTCTCGCGTGCGTCGATTCTCCGCGCAACCGCTACGCGGTTCCGCAGCAACGGGTCTATACCAGCGAGAGGGCCTTCCTCGATCAGCTCATCTCCATGCGTCCGGAAACCGGCGCACTGAACCGCGTAGTTTCGGCCGGCGCCATCTATGAAGTGGTGCCTTCGCGGAGCAGGCCTGACCGCGCCCCTGATCCCCATCCCGGTCGCGCCCGCGGCGCTGCGGCAACAAGCAAGCCCGTACTCCGAACTGCCGCGGCCACGCCGCCGGTCGCCCTTCTGCCCGCGTCCCTTCCACCGCAACCGCCGGAGCTGGCCACGCGCGGGTCCGTGCTGGCCGCGGTCCGGCCGGCCGGAAAAAAGAAGCTCGTCATCGCCATCGTTTCCGGCTCCGTTGCGGTTGTCATGCTGCTGTTGTGGCTCGCCTTCGCTTTCGGCCGCACGGGCCGGCATGCCTCCGTTGTCCCTCCTGCGTCGCCGCAGCTCCAGGCGCCGGTCGCGCTTTCCTCTCCCGACGCGCCCAGGCCATCGCCCGCTGCGCCGCTCACGGCTGCGCCCGCTCAACCCTCGGGCGCCGCGCAACCCGCTCCCGCGGCAGAGGCCGCGCAGGACCCGCCCTCGGATCCGGCCGCCCCACCGCCTCAGCTTCAAGCGCAGATGATGAGCGACCAGTTGAGCGCGCCCGCGCGCATCGGCGCGGAGATGAAAACCAAGCCGCCCGCCGACGCGCCGCCCGCAGCCTTTGACGCAACCGGCCTTGCCGGCTCCGCCGCGACCGGCGGCATTCTCGGCTCGCAGTCTGCACCCAGAGTCCAGGCCGCGCCGCCCGTGATCGTCAAGCTCTCGGCCAGCGTGGCGGCCGGCTTGCTCGTTCAGAGCATCCCTCCCGTCTATCCTGACATCGCCAAAACCGCGCGCGTCTCCGGCACCGTGGTTCTCGATGCCACCGTCTCCAAAGCCGGCGCCGTCGAAAGCCTGCGCGTGGTCAGCGGACCCCCGATGCTGCGCCAGGCCGCCCTCAACGCGGTCCGCACCTGGCGATACCGCCCTTACACGCTCAACAACCAGCCAACTGAAATCGAAACCAGCATCAACGTCGTCTTCACCTTTCAGGGATAAAATCGCAATCTTGAATTCCTGCAAACGCCCCTGGGGCAATCTCCTTGGGAGGCGATTTTTGGTGCGCGCCCGCAGCAGGCTTGCAATGGGTGATGCCTCTGTGAACCTGTGAACCTGTGATCGGAAGGCGCCTCAATACATTTCCAGCTTGCCGGGCGCGCTCCCTCCGGAGCCACGCTGCACACCGGTGGTGGTCGCCGCCTTGCTTGAGTGGAAAAGCACTCCGTCAACTTGCCGCGAACAAAACGGATAGCCGGGAGCTAGCGCATTTTCTGCGTAGCTGTATCCCGAAGACGGAAGGCAGAATCGACGCGGCCAACAGGGAGCGGCGACCTTACGAGGACATGAAAAGGACACAGTAACTCAGAAAATGCCGTAAAAGCTGCCGCCTGCCCTTCACGCCGTCGCTCTCTGCTGCTCGTGGTGGCCGAGACGCACGCTCACGATCTTGGAAACGCCGGGCTCCTGCATGGTTACGCCGTAGATCATGTCGGCAGTGTGCATCATGCGCTTGGAGTGCGTCACCACCAGGAACTGCGTCTCGCGGCTGAGCGAGTGCATGAGGTCGGCGAACCGGTCCACGTTGGTTTCGTCCAGCGCCGCGTCCACTTCGTCGAGCACGCAGAAGGGGCTGGGCCGGAACTGGAAGATGCCCACCAGCAGCGC
>JASHUF010000426.1 GCA_030040175.1 Acidobacteriaceae bacterium | reverse complement strand
ACTCGGCAGCATCGACCTTGTAAAAACTTGAACCGAAAACGCTGTAACGCATTTTCTGAGTAGCTGTATCCCGAAGACGGAAGGCAGAGTCGACGCGACCAACAGGGAGCGGCGACCTTACGGGGAAATGAAGAGGACACAGTAACTCAGAAAATGCCGTAGCCGGCCTCGCGTTACATTACCGGGGTTCGAAGAGTGATTCGGCGATTACGCTTCCATGAAGGTTCAATGAAACACGGGAGCGGCGAATGAACCCCGGTCCGCCCGCTGGAGTTTTTCTTGCTTGCGAGGGCGGTTTGGGTCTACGATCAAGGCCTCCCTGTTCCCCCAGCAGCCAGCACAGCCGAAGCTTCCCCTAGTTCGGCGCCTCTTGATGACGGCCATTTGCCTCTTGGATGGAGATCCGAACGTGAAACATTCGCTTTGGGTGCTCAGTCTTCTATTCGCTTGCTGTGTGATGTTCTCGCATGCACAAACTCAAGATGCGGCCATTGTGCCCGGCCTGACCTATGTGTGCAATGGTGAGCGGCTGCACATCGACAGTTGCAACATGCGCGACCTCTCCGACACCTCGACCTGCATGGTGGCGCACCCCGATCACATGCGGCCCAACGGCTTCCCGGAATATACGTATGAAACCCGCGGCAACCTGAAAAAGCTGCTGCCCACTTGCCAGCAGCCCACGGCGCAGCAGAAAACCGCGGCAACCAACGCCCAGCAGCGGCAGCAGGCCGCTCAAGATGCCGCCTTCAAGAAGGCAGAGGCCAGTCCGCCCATGCCCACGCGTGCGGATGTGGTGCAGGCCCTGCAGCCCAAGGATCCGGCAGAGCGGCAGTTGAATCGCTGCATCGCCGCCGGCCGCCTGCCGGCAAGCTGCACCGGCAATGCGCTGCTGGGCGGTTTCAGCCAGATGATCACGTCCATGGTGCCCGGGATAACCGATTCGAGCAAGCCGCCCGCGGGACCGGTGATGGCGGGCGTGTATCAAGGTGCGGGCGACTGGCGTCTCGATTTTGTCGATGGCGGGGTGCTGGTCAACTGCGCCTTTCTCGCTCCCAATGAAGAAACCTACAGCCTCAAGTTTGAAGCCGGCCGCACCGCGCTCATCATCGACACCAAGCCCGTGCCGCTCAATCTCACCTTTCATGCCGACGGTACCATCGTGGGGCCGCCGGGGCCGGTGACCATCGACGGCGTCGTTCCCGGCGGATCCACCGGCGGCGGTGGCACGCCTGGCCATACTGAGACCACAGAAACCACTAGGTACTACCAAAACACCA
The DNA here is from genome assembly GCA_030040175.1 of Acidobacteriaceae bacterium. Classification (GTDB taxonomy): domain Bacteria; phylum Acidobacteriota; class Terriglobia; order Terriglobales; family Acidobacteriaceae; genus Telmatobacter. Next base: position 6,641 of record JASHUF010000426.1, on the reverse strand, counting down.
ACGACGGCACCATCGATTCCAAGACCACCACCGAGACCAATTACGTGCCCGGCACCTACACACCTCCGCAGACCGTCTTCATTCCCAAGCGCGCCACCTGCCCCGCCATCAATCTCACTTCCAAGGGCGCGGGTGTGGGCATTCAGACCATGCAGACCGATCTGCTCAAAACCGCATTCGGCGGCGACAAGGGCCCGCCCACGCCGCTGGGCATCCGCATGCAGGGCATCTACGCCGCGGCCACCGGTTTCAGCGTGCAGTTCTTTCCGGAGTCGGCCGTCCTGGGCTGCGGACCCGATGCGGCGCGCGCGTATCCCTACACTGTGGTGGCAGGCCCCTCCGGCGCCGTCGTGAAAATAGACGTGCAGGATCATCCGCTCAGCCTCGCGATCCGGCCGAATAATACCCTCGATCCCGGCAGCGCCTCGCCCTATCAGGTGCATGGGCGCCTCCTGATCGGCGACGCCGTCAGCGGCAACTACAACTTCATACCGGACGAGCAGACCTGCGCACTCGCAATGCTTGCGCCCAGCACGTCGATCCCCGCCAACGGCGGATCGGCGGACAATGTGGGAGTGCCGGCCGCGCAGGGATCGGCTCCTCGATGAATCCAGGCACGTTCTCTACGCCATAGGTGCCGCTGGGGAACGGTATGCTCGCCTTGGCGCCCGGCTTTACGGTGCAACCCAGACTACCTGAGCTTCGGTGAGCGGATTAACGCATTTTCTGAGTAGCTGTATCCCGAAGACGGAAGGCAGAGTCGACACGACCAACAGGGAGCGGCGACCTTACGAGGAAATGAAAAGGACACAATAACTCAGAAAATGCCGTAGTCCCCGGAAACGGGCATCTCGTGAGCGACTCTATTCTCCAGATCACCTCAGTTGAATGGGGATCGCCCGCGGCAAAGGAATGACCCACCGGACGGAACGCCTACATTTTCTCAGCCGTTGGTCCCATCATTTGAGGACTTTTTTGCGGGTGTTTATCGTTTCTTAAGTGGTTCTGGAGGCGCTGCATTGCGTCCCTCAAGTCCGACTCGTCGACGATGTTGTATCGGTCAAAAGATGGACCGTGTTTTGTGTCCGCTAATCGTCATTGCCACACGTTCCGGGACACCGGCCCGGACCATGTTCCGCACCGCCGTTCGGCGGAAGTCGTGGAAGATGCGGCCTGAGTACCGCGAGTCAGCTTTGCATTCCTCGCACTTGTGCTCCCCACTGCCTTTTCGCAGCGGCCGCAGACGAATCGGCCCGGACCAGCTGAAACACAGGCTGTAGCCCAAGCCTTGCGGAAATCTCCAAATGGGCTCAGTTTTGAGGTGGAACACATAGCTTCCTGACTTTGCTATCGCGCAAATTCAATTGCTCAGGATAATGCCGCTGTGATAGAAGGTGGAAGCGAGCCGGAATGCTCGGACTTTCAGCGCCGGAGAAGACGCGTGAGCGAATGTATCCGGCACTCATAGCGAACATTCCGCGGCAATATTTACAGATCCGAAAATTTCCCCCCAAGGAGGTTACCAGAAAATGCCAAGCAATCGTGGCGTGGCTTACATGGGTCCCGGTGTGGTGGAGATTCACTCCATCGATTTCCCAAAACTCGCACTCGGGAACCGTAAGTGTGAACACGGCGTCCTTCTCAAAATTGTTTCGACCAATATTTGCGGTAGCGATCAGCACATGGTCCGAGGCCGTACCACTGCACCGAAAGGTCTCATCCTGGGACACGAAATTACGGGCGAAGTGATCGAAGCGGGCCGCGATGTAGAGTTCATCAAGGTTGGCGACCTGGTTTCCGTGCCTTTCAACATCGCCTGTGGCCGGTGCCGCAACTGTAAGGAAAGGGCCACTGGCGTTTGTCTCAATGTGAATCCAGCGCGTCCCGGCGCAGCATACGGTTATGTGGACATGGGTGGTTGGGTTGGAGGACAGGCCGAATACGTCATGGTTCCTTACGCAGACTTCAACCTCTTGAAATTCCCAGACAAAGCCCAGGCTATGGCAAAGATACGCGATCTTACCTGCCTGTCCGACATTCTTCCAACGGGCTACCATGGCGCAGTCAGCGCAGGGGTTGGTCCGGGGTCCACGGTTTACGTCGGCGGAGCGGGTCCGGTCGGCCTGGCATGTGCAGCTGCCTGCCAACTGCTCGGTGCTGCGGTCGTCATTGTGGGCGACTTGATTCCGGAGCGGCTGGCACAGGCCAGGAGTTTCGGCTGCGAAACCGTAGATGTCTCCAAAGATGCGACCGTTGGGGCTCAGATCGAAAACCTCCTCAAGGTCCCCGAAGTTGATTGCGCGGTCGATTGCGTGGGTTTCGAGGCTCGAGGCCATGGGCACAACGCCAAGAAGGAGATCCCAGCGGCCGTTCTGAACTCTCTCATGGAGATTTGCCGCGCCGGGGGTGCGCTCGGCATTCCAGGATTGTACGTAACCGACGATCCGGGTGCGTCTGATGAGAGCGCCAAGACGGGAAATCTCAGCATCCGCATCGGTCTGGGATGGGCGAAATCCCATGTCTTCACTACCGGTCAATGTCCGGTGATGAAATACAACCGGCAACTCATGATGGCGATTTTGCATGACAAAATCAAAATCGCCAAGGCCGTCAATGTCACCGTCGTTACCCTGGACGAAGCCCTAGGGGGCTATAAGGATTTCGATAAAGGAGCAGCGAAGAAGTATGTCCTCGATCCACACGGAGTGATCGCTGCATAACGAGTTGGAGCTGTCTGTTGCCGAGACTCATGTGGGGCGTCAACGCAATTGTGTCTGCGGACTCCGGCGCCTTGTCGCCCGTCAGGGGTAAGGTGGTTCCAGATCTTGAACTGCTGCGGCTTGGGGCCGATCCAAGCCGCTGGCACGCATTGCCGTACAAACGGTCAATGGGCAGCAGCGCCGCCGCACCACCGAAAGGGCAGTCTCCAGCTTTTTTCGCACGCGGAAATTTGCAGAAGATGCTCCGGACCTGCTCCAAGCCCTGCGAATCCTTGGGCTGGTGATCGGCGACTGAGGGTCCAACCCTAAACCAACCCCCAATAACAACTCTTCTCTCCGTTTTGCGACTCTTTATCACTCTTTGAGCCTCCCAACCCCGCTCTCCAACTCGTTGAAACTACGTTTCTTACATCACTCATAACGCAAAGGCCGGTGGCTCAAATCCACCCCCGCAACCATCACGGGACCCTGGGTTCCCAACAGGTCCCATTCCCCTTCAGCCGAATATGACCCGTCCTCCTGCGGTACCATCCTTATCCCAGCTAAGTGCTCGGCCAGCTTGGTATTAGCCAACTCGGGCTGTTTCTTCAGCAACGCTGGAATGTCTTAAAGCGCTCGTCGTACAAAGGTCCACGTGCCGATGTTCGTTTAGATCATCGCCGAGGCGGCGTCAGTCCTCAGAAAATGCAAACACTCGGGAAGTATTACCGATGAGACGACACGAATCTAAAAGGGCTGGTTCTTCAGCCACTTGTTCCGCTCGTCTCCAATTCCCCAGCTTGCCCAGTTGCCATCCAACTTAGCAACGAAAAGCATGTCCTTGGAGTAGAGGTAACTCTTGAGAAAGTCCCTTATTTCAGAGGCCTTTAGCGCTGATTCAACCATCCATACCGATTTTTGAAGATGACACCATGTGTTAAAGGAGCCTTTGATTGCTCCGATCACCCGTTCGTAGTCAACGGGGGTGTCATTCGGGCTTTCCAGATCATATGCGACCAAGTAGACCATATCCCGCCTCTTCAGATATTGCAAATATAGCATTTGTAGCTTATATTGTAAATAAGGCAGGAGAATTATTTTTAGCGCTTGTAGGGGGTGTTGAGGTCTAATGCATGTGAAGCAAATGTCGATGGACTCAGCAGTCCAAAGCGAGGTTGCACGTATGGAGGATACGAAGGATTTGGCGGCGGAAGGAGTGGAGATCCCTATCTCCGTGCAGGATCAGCGGGACGTTCTCGATCTTTACTCGAAGCTGCGTAAGGTTGAAGCGAGGTTGGTCGGACCTGATGGTAAGACCCAGGTTCTCCCGGGAAGCCTGTATTCCTTCTTGTGTCAGCTTCTGGCCGACCTGAAAGAGGGGAATTCGGTCACAATCCTGCAAAGCGAGGCTACACTCACGACGGTAGAGGCGGCCAAACTGCTTGGGGTTTCCCGGCAGTTTCTGATCCAGGAGATCGAAAAGGGCAGCATTCCCTATCACATGGTTGGGACGCACCGCAGGCTATATGCTCGTGATGCACTTGCATACAAGAGCAAGAGAGATGCAGGGCGGAGAAAGCAACTCGACGATCTTGCCTTGGCGGAACATGAGGAGGGTCTATATGCGAGAGGGGTAGATGATCCTCACTCAAGACAATGAGTATTGCGTGGTCCCCGATGCCTGCGTACTTATGCCGATGCCTTTGTGCGACACCTTTCTCCGGGCTGCGGAAGAACCAGCCTTTTTCCGGATCGCCTGGAGTGAGCAGATAATGGAGGAAGTACGCAGAGGGCTTCGGGGACCAAAATTCAAGTTCTCGGAGCAGCAGGTTCAACGACGGCTGGATGCTATGCAGGCAGCTTTTCCGGAAGCTATGGTGAGCTTTCCCGACGAAATGGTCAATGGGATTGCTGGGTTACCTGATCAGGATGATCGCCATGTAGTGGCAGCTGCCATTCTTGCCAAGGCAAATAGCATTGTTACCGAAAACGTCCGCGATTTTCCTGCGGACATTCTCTCCCGGTACGGTCTCACAGTCCTGACGGCGGATGAATTCTTCGTCAACCAGTATCACCTTGATCCTTCGACCATCCTGGAAAAACTGGATCGACAGGCTGCTGTAATAAAACGCCAGCGCAAAGAAATCCTGAAGCTATTGCAGCCGACTACACCTAAATTTTGCGAGCTCTGTGCCAATCGGTCTTAGGATCGAGAACGCTATCCCCTATATAAAAATTGACAATACATCGAACGGTAATCCGAAACGGGGTCTTGTGTTCAAATCCACCCCCGCAACCAACTTCCCCTGGGTATTCTTTCCCATCTTTGCCAACCGTTGAGCCGCCAGGCAACAGGAGTTTGCGCACGACCTGCCCTTGCGTCTTCGCGCGTGAAGCGCTTCCCTCCCTTTCCGCGGTGCTGAGTCCCTGCGGTATAGTTCTTGCGAAGTCAAAACGAGGTCCCCTTTGAAATTGCTTCCTCTCGCTGCAGAGCTGGCGCTCGTGTCCCTGGCCGCGCCCACAGCCGTTGCGCAAAGTCTCCTGCTTGTCGCTCAGAAAGGCGGCCGCAGTCTCGCCCTCGTCGATCCCGCAGCCGGCAAAGTCGTCGCCAACGTGGCGGAAAGCGGCGTCACCGGCCACGAAGTCGCCGCTTCGCCCGACGGCCGCTACGCCTTCGTGCCCATCTACGGCAACTCCGGCGTGGGCAAGCCCGGCACCGACGGCCGGACTATCGATGTTGTGGACCTGGCCGCGCGCAAGGTCATCCGAACCATCGCGTTCGATCACGGCGTGCGCCCGCACTGCGCCGTCCTTGGCCCTGACGGAATGCTCTACGTCACCACCGAGCTCGACCGCTCCGTCACCCTCATCGATCCCGAGTCGCTGAAGATTGTCGGCTCCATCCCCACCGGCCAGGAACAGAGCCACATGCTCGCGATTTCCCGCGACGGCCTGCGCGGCTACACCGCCAACGTGGGCCCCGGCACTGTTTCCGTCCTCGATATGAAGGCGCGCAAGACCCTCGCCGTGATTCCCGTCTCCGGCCAGGTGCAGCGCATCGCCGTCTCGCCTGACGGCCAGTGGGTCTTCACCGCCGACCAGACCGAGCCGCGCCTCGCCGTCCTCAGCACGGCAACCAACTCGGTGAAAACCTGGGTCCGCTTGAGCGGCCTCGGCTACGGCAGCGCGGTCACGCCCGACGGCGCTTTTCTCCTCATCGCCGTGCCCGACGCCAACAAGGTCGATGTCGTTGACCTTTCCACGATGACGCGCGTGCGCTCTATTTCTGTGGCTCAAAGCCCGCAGGAAGTCCTCATCGCGCCCAACGGCAAAACCGCCTACGTCTCCTGCATCGACAGCAATCAGGTGGACGCCATCGACCTCAGCACCTGGACCGTCACGCAGCACATCGCCACCGGCCACGGGACAGACGGGCTGGGGTGGGCGCAGGGCGAGTGAGTCTCAACTCGATTATTGAATGGACGCCGGGTGCCCCAGGTCTCGAATCTGAGACCTGGGATAACACTATGCTGAACTAGCCTCTGTCATCCTGAGCGAAGATCGCTTGAGCGATCGGAGTCGAAGGATCTGCAGTTGCCTCTTGTTGCTCACCCGATCGCCCGATCCCAGTTCTCCAGCGCGCCCTGGAACTCCAGCATGAACTTGCCCGCATCGGCTCCATCAATCGTCCGGTGATCGAAGCCCAGGCAGAAGTACTGCATCCACCGGATGGCGATCGTATCGTTGCCCTCGGCATCGGTGAGCACCGCCGGCTCCTTGCGCAGCCCGCCGATGGCCAGGATGGCCGACTCCGGCTGGTTGATGATGGGCGTGCCGAACTCGCCGCCGAACAGGCCTGAATTCGTCAGCGTGAAGGTCGAGCCCGCCGCTTCGTCCGGATTCAGCTTCTTTCCCCGCGCCCGCGTGGCGAGGTCGTTGATG
>JASHUF010000425.1 GCA_030040175.1 Acidobacteriaceae bacterium | reverse complement strand
GTGATGAGAAATCGGGCCGGAGCATGCGGCGGGAACGAGGCTGCCCGGTTCGAGACCGGGGCGAGGCCGGAGCGAACCGGCTGGTGACTTTGGTGTTCCACGTGGAACGATGAATGCCCGAATCGGATCGGTTTCAATCTTGGAAACCTGGCAGGCAGTCCAGGACCGGGGAAGCGACTTTTCCACCGCACGGGGATTTTCAAGGCAGCCGGCGCGCCATTTCCCGGCTGTGGGCAATCCATTCCGGGGAAAGGGGTTGTACGTCGGATGGGGCACCCTCCGGAAGGAGGTTTCCACAGCACGGGCGAGTTCTCCACAATCGAATCGCCTACCTCCCGTCGGCCGTTGCGCTTTAGTCTGGAATGCCATGGGCAGAATAGTCGGCGTGGTCAATCAAAAGGGGGGAGTCGGCAAGACCACCACGGCAATTAACTTGGCCGCCTGCCTGGCCCTCGAGGGGCTGAAGGTTCTGCTGGCCGATTGCGATCCTCAGGCAAACGCGTCCTCGGGACTTGGGCTGCAGCGGGACGACAACCGACACTCGATCTACGACGTGGTGGCGGGTAGCAGCACGGCCGACCAGGTGATCCTGCCCACCGAGATCGAGCACCTGTGGCTTTTGCCGGGCTCGAAAAACCTGACCGGGGCCAATATCGAGCTGGCCGCGGCGGAGGATCGCGCGGTACGGCTCAAGAAGGCGCTCGGGCCGGTTCGAGGCGCCTACGATCTGGTCGTGCTGGACTGCCCGCCGGCCCTCGATCTGCTGACGGTGAACGTGCTCTCGGCGGCCGAGTTGCTGATTGTGCCCATGCAGGCCGAGTACTTTGCCCTGGAGGGGATTTCGGAGCTGGTTTCAACGCTGGAGCGGGTGCGATCGGCCTTCAACCCGGTGCTGACGATCGAAGGTGTGTTGCTGACCATGTATGACGACCGAACCAACCTGGCGCAGCAGGTGACGGAGACCCTGCGCGAGTACTTCAAGGAACGGCTCTACCGGACGGTCATTCCCCGCAATGTGCGCCTGGCCGAGGCGCCCAGCCACGGAAAGCCGGTGGCGCTCTATGACGCGCGGTCCCGGGGTGCGGAGGCGTATTTTGAACTGGCGCGGGAGTTTCTCGAGCGCAACGGAATGGAGAGCCCGCGCAGCCTGGGGCGCAAGGCGCAGGAAGCGGCGAGGCCCGTGCCGGCGCGTGTGCGCTTCTGGCCGTACTCCTGAGCGGCCGCCGCGCCGCCGGACCTTGGAATGTGCCTGCCTTGGTTGAATTAGAGGAAGACAGACGATGACGACGATAGCGAGCGATCCAAAACGGCGGGCCCTGGGCAAGGGCCTGGATTCCCTCCTTCCGCGGGTACACACAGCGGCTGAACCGGGCGCCGAAAGCGAGGTCGGAAAACCGCGGGAGATTCCTCTCGAGCTGATCGACCGCAACCCGTATCAGACGCGATCGCAGGTCGACGACGAGCGGCTGGCGGAGCTGGCTGCCTCGATTACCGCCAATGGTGTGGTGCAGCCGGTCTTGGTAAGGCCGCTTTCCAACGGGCGATTCCAGCTCATCGCCGGCGAGCGGCGCTGGCGGGCTTCCGAAAGGGCGGGCAAAAAGACGATTCCCGCCCTCCTGCGCCAGGTCTCTGACGAGCAGGCGATGGAGATCACCATCGTCGAGAATCTGCAGCGCGCCGACCTGAACCCCATGGAGCAGGCGCGGGCCTTTGAGCGTCTATCGCGCGAGTTTCATATGACGCAGGAGCAGATGGCCCAGCGGACGGGCAAGGATCGGGCGACGGTGGCAAACTTTCTGCGTCTGCTGAAGCTGCCGAACGCCGTGCAGGCGCGGGTGGAGGCGGGCGAGCTGAGCTTCGGCCACGCGCGGGCGCTGCTGGCTCTCGAGCATGCGGAAGAGATGCAAAAGGTTGCGCAGCGGGCGGTTTCTCTTTCGCTTTCTGTTCGCCAGCTGGAGAGCTATGTGCAGGGGTTGCTGCATCCGGAGCGCAAGGAGAAACCAGAAGCGAAGCCGGAGCTGCCGGTCGATCCCAATGTGCGCGAGGCGCAGGTGCAGTTGCAGCGGGCGCTGGGACTGAAGGTGACGATTGAAGACCGTGGAGGGCGGGGAAAGGTGATCATCGAATACGGCCGGCTCGAGGATTTCGATCAACTGTTGGAACTGATTACGAGAAACAGGAGCTAAAGAGCGGTTCTCCTGCCGCGATTAAAAATAGAAGACTTGCGGGGGCTGGCGATTCTGGTTCCGCTGCTCACAGAAATACTCGCGCATGATCAAAGAATCTGATTTAGATTATTTGAGAATCTGATTTTATGCGCAGCGTTTCCATCACCGTGACCGATGCCTCGCGCAACTTTGCCGATTGCATCAACCGGGCGCGCTACCAGGGAACAACCTTCATTCTGCACAAGAACGGCGTGGCTGTGGCGCGGATCGTGCCGGAGCGCAAATCCCAGATAAAAGAAGAGCGGGAGCTGGCGACCAGCGAGCCGGCCACAGAGGAACAGCAGCCGAGCCGAGACGGGTCTGCTGCTGGAGTGGAGAGAGCACGGGCAATCTGGTAGGTTCTACCGGTGGGAGGATTTGCGAAAGCGCAGAACCTTGCGCGCGGCGGCGACTTCCTCCACGGCGCGCTTCCATTCCGCCTGCACCGCGGCGGACGCGCTGGGCTGCCAGCCGGCGGCGTTTTCGAGGAGGGTATGGGCCGCGGCAGCGTCGTCGCTGGCCAGAGCCTGGCGGGCCGCCTCCATGGATTTTCCCACCTGCTGGTCGGCAATCTGGCGCAGGCGCGCGCCGAGGCGCTGGGCAACAGATTCCAGCCCGGTGGGCGTGCTTCCGGGCGAAGTCTGTGCGGCGCTGCTTTCGGAGATCAGCCTTTGGTAGAGCATGGCAGACTCCGGCTCATGGAGGGCGGCGTAGATGGCGCCAACGGACGCGAGGCGCGCGGCTTCGAGCTCGCGCGCGGCAGTGAGCGACTCCAGCGCGGCCTGAACGCGGTGGGACCGGCGGACGCCGGCGGGTTCGGAGTGGATGAGGCCGATGGCGGCGTCAAAGAGCTCCATCTCGCGGGAGCGCTCTATTTCTTCGAGGACGTGATGGATCCGCTTTTCGAGAACGGCCTGCTTTTGCGCAGCCTCATCGCGCTGGCGGCGGAGGGCGGGCTCGTCGACGCGCTCGAGCACGGGCGGAAGCAGCTTGAGGACGGCTTCAAAGTCTTCGGCTTCGAGCAGTTGCTTGGCTTCAAGGAAGGTACGCTCGACCAGATCCTGGGAGATGCGCTCGGCCGCGGCGGAGCGCGCAAGATCGAGCAGCTCGCTCATCTCCGGCGAGGAGAAACCCTCTTTCTCGCACTGCTCAAGAACTTTGACGGTCTCAAGATAGAGATGGTCTTCAAGCAGCGCGTGGGCCTTGCGCAGGTGGTCGGCGAGAATTTGTTCGCGCTGCTCGCGGGTGAGGCGCTGGGCAATGGCCGACTCGAGCTTAAGCAGATCTTCGTTGCCGGGAAGCTGGGCCAGGGCGTCGCGAATGCGGGCGAGGGCGTCGACCGGAGGCAAATGGCGGCAGGCGTCGCTGACTTCGGCCACCAGGCGCTTGCGCTGGTGCTCGCGCAGGCGGGGTTCGAGCTGCATCTTGAGACGCAGCAAAGTGGGCTCGGTGGGAAATTTTCCCAGGGCCGCGGCCACTTCGGCGCTGACTTCCTGCACCTGCTCGAGGGAAAGAGCGACGGCGGCTTTCTCCTGCAGATCGTTGACGAGGCGTTTGCGCTCCTGCTGGCGCTGCAGGCTTCCGAACTCGTCTTTGAGGCGCAGCAGCTCGGCATCGGCGGGCGCGAGGTCCTCGGCTTCGGTGAGGGCGCGGAAGGCTTCAGTGAGGCGGGCCGCAGAAAGGCTCTCCTGGGCCTGAGCGAGCAGGGTGCGCAAACGCGCCATGCGGCGCGCTTCTTCCACTTCCTGATCGAGGACTTTGCAGATGGCGAGGATGCGCGTGTCCGTGCGGTCGAGATCGGCGGCCTTGCCGGCGAACTCGCGCGCCAGCTCAAAGTTGCCGGAGTGGCGGGCACTCTCGGCGTCGCGCATGAAGCGTTGAATCTGCTCCAGGGTCTGCTTGCCGGAGTTGGCCTGGGCGAGAAGCGCGGCGATCTCGGCGTTGTCAGGTTCGAGATGAAGCGCTTCAGTGCAGTAGGCGATGGCCGGCTCCCAGTTGCGCACGGCCAGAGCTTCAACGGCGGCGCGCTTCAACTGCTCGATGCGCTCGCGCGTTTTTTGCAGGTTGAAGTACTGATCCACACTGGCCATCAACTGCTTGGCCTCAGCGTGCTGGCTGTTCATGCGCAGGAGCTGGCTGAGCAGGCTGCGCGCTTCCACGTAGTTCTGCGCCGCCACCGCGGCCTGGGCTTCGGCGAAGAGCTGGGCCACGCGCTCGATCTTCAACTGCGAGCCCACCGCGTTCAAATCGGCGGCCATGTCACTGGCGTGGGCGTAGCGCTCGAAGGGATCCTTGGCCAGGGCGCGGGCGATGACCTGCTCAAGGAAGGGCGGATACGCGGAGAGGAAGTTCGAGAGCGGCGGAGGGTCCTGCTGCAGGATCTGGTGCAGGATGGCCGGGTACTCGGCGTCAAAGGGGAGCCTGCCCGTGACCAGCTGGTAGAGCATGACGCCGGCCGAAAAAATGTCGGAGCGGCCGTCGAAGGGCTCGCCGCGCAGGCGCTCGGGAGCCATGTAAGCGGGCGTGCCCACCAGCGTGCCGGTACGGGTCATGGCGCGGTCGGCGGGCGCACCGTGCTCCCGGCCGGTGCGGGCGATGCCGAAGTCGAGAAGCTTGACCAGGCCGTCGCGCTGGACGATCACGTTGGCGGGCTTGACGTCGCGATGGATGATGCCCTGCAGGTGGGCGTAGGCGAGCGCGGCGCAGACCTGCTCGATGATGTCGAGGCGGGCGCCGAGATGAAGCGGCTCCTGGAGGCGGATGATCTTGTCGAGAGGCTCGCCGTCGAGGAACTCCATCACGATATAGGGCAGGCCCTCTTCATCGCCGAAGTCGTAGACGGTGACGATGTTCGGATGGCGGAGATTTCCTGTCTGGCCGGCTTCTTGATAAAAGCGCTTGAGCATCTCCGCGTCGCCGGAGAAACCCTCGGTGAGGGTCTTGATGGCGACGTCGCGGCCGATGCGGGGGTCGCGCGCGCGGTAAACCACGCCCATGCCCCCCTGCCCGAGCACGCCGACCACGTCGTACTTTCCGATCCGTTCCGGAGCCGGCTTACCCTGGCCGTTCACTCAAGTCTCCTGATCGACGAAAAGCTGGGAAGAACCGGGGAAAATCTGCAGGGGCCCGTACGCCGCTATTCCTCCGGCGCGGCCAGCCCGATTTCGCGGAAGTTGAACTGTTCGGCGAGGAATTTGCGCGCGCGCAGCCGCTCAGGCGTGTCGGCCACCGGCGTGGAGTCAAGATAGAGGATGTAGAGCTCAGCCGCGCCGTCGTTGTCTCCGTCGGCGGCCTTGCGGTCGGCGCGGGCGAGGACGATGGCGGGCAGCGCGGCCACCTGGTCCTTGGCTTTGGCGATGAGCTCGTCGCGCGCCTTGTACTCGTCTTCTTCGAGGAAGTCGTTGTCGTTGGGAATGACGCCCTCAATGCGCACGCCCTCGGTGTCCTCGGGCTTCACGTTCTGAAGCACGGAGTACTCCTTGGGCGCGTCGCTGCGGATGGGAATGGTCTCGACCACCTCTTCGCCGGCTCTGTCGAGGATGCGGAACTGCAGGGCGACGACGATCTTGAGCTTGTAGTCGACCTGCGAATAGGTGTAAGGGCGCTCCACATCCTGCATGCGCGTTTTGGGAATCTCATCGAGCTTGGCGTGGAGATCTTCCACCGTCTTTTCGTCTGTCTGGACGGCCTCCTCGGCCTTCTTGATGTCGCCCTTCTTGCCGTGGGCCTGCGCGCCTTCCAGCACGCTGCGTGCGGCCTCGAGATCGTTGTTGGCCTTTTCGTAGTCGCGGTTGGCCTGGTTCCAGGTCTCGTTGGGAACCTCTTCCTGGCCGAAGCGGTATTTCGATTCCTTGGCTTCGACGTCTTCCGACTTGGTCATCTCGTGCTGGAGCACGTCGCCGACCATCTGGAAGTTGGGCTGGACGGGGGTGGTCTCCTGCGGGCGGACGACTTTGACGTCAAGGCCGGAGGATTCGAGGCCGGTGGCGAGCGAGTCAGTAAGCTGCTGCGCGAAGTCGACGGCGTCGCGGCGGGAGGTCTGGTCGCGGAAGTCCACTTTAACCGAGAGCCGCGACCGGAGCAGATGCGCGGCGCGCGCCGTGGTGAGCTCGTCGTGGATGGCGCCGGAGTCAGTCTGCGATTTGTACTGGAGCGCCTCAGTAAGGTAGACCCAGCCCACGTTGACGCCGGTGCCGTCGGGTTTCTCGGCATAGCGTTTGCCCTGCGCCAGCTCGTAGGTGCTCAGGTCTTCGCCGAGGATGGCGATGCGGTCCTGGAGCGCGGGATCGTTGGTGATGGCGAAGCAGCGCTGGAGATAGGCGTAGGCGAGGCGGATGCCGGATTCGTCGCCGATGCCGTTGATGGGCTCGTG
>JASHUF010000424.1 GCA_030040175.1 Acidobacteriaceae bacterium | reverse complement strand
CGCCACCGGCAAGAACTACGGCAGCGTGAAGGGTGACCGCACCATGGAAGATATTCAGAAGCGCCGCCAGGACCGCTGGAACTTCCTCTTCATCGCCGGCATGTGGTTCCAGGACCTGTTCAATTACGACTTCCGCCGCACCGAGCAGTGCATCATCCCCTACGCCACGCAGGAAGGCGAGATCAGCTTCTGCGCGTACAACACGGGGATCGGCTGGCGCAACATCATTGAAAAAATGCACATGACGGCCACGCTCACCAAGTGGTACGACGAGCACGGCCGCCACGAGATCTTTGCCGGCGGCAAAAAGGTGGGCATGGCGCAGGTGGGCCACGACCTGAAGCTCAACATGGAGCACGTGAACGCCGAAGCCAACCACACGCTGGACAATCTCGGCATCGCCAAGAACGCGCGCGAAGAGCGTATCCGGGCCCGCGACGCCAAGGCGCATGCGGCCGCTGCGCCGAATGCAGCTTTAAGCTCCAATGCAGCCTTGACCCCGAACCTCGAAGCGCAGTTGAAGCAGGACGCCGAAAACGCCAAGATGGCCAAGCTCTACAACGAGCACATCCTCGGCATCAAGCCGGCGGAGAGCGGTCTGGTCTCGCTCAGCGACATCCGCCCGGCTTCGAACAACGCGGCTTCGCCCATCCACCGCAACCGCCAGCCCGACGCCGAACCCGTCGCCGGGGACTGAGGACTGGCCGTCCAGGCACACGCGCCTGCGGCGCAAAAGCAAAAGATCGGGTGCCCCACCCTCGGCGTGTTCTTGTTTTTGCGCCTAGGGTGGGACGGCGACAACACCTTCGCCATAACCGAACGGAGGGAGCAGGGGCCTTCAGGCCCTGAAACCATCCCCCACCTTGGTTCTCTCCAAACGCGAAGGCCGCCTACAAGGGCGGCCTTCGTGCATTCGCGGCAAGGTTGATCAATTATCCTCAAAAGCCTTTCCGGTCTGTTTCCCCGTCAACTTCAAACTCGGCGCTAGCTCTGCCGCCACGGGATTCCCCGAGAGCATGCTCATCCCCAGCCGACTGATATGGCCTCCCTTTTTTGCCATTTCTGCCAAATCCTCAACGCCCCTTGGATACCGGACATTGAAATTTATTCTCGCTACTTCGAGAGAGAAATCTTGCAGATCAGCGGCGGTGAAATGCACCGATCTGACTTCCTTCTTTCGAACGCGCGTTGTCTTGATCTTGTGAGGGGAGGATATATCCCAATCCCACATTCCGTGTACCAGGGCATCTCTATAGTCCTGATAGTGACGAATTAGGTCATACTGTTCATCGAGTTTCTTCTTCTTCTCGCCAATGCAGCGATCGACTACGCGCTCTCTCCATTTTTCTAAGACTCCGGAAAATTGCATATTATTCATTTCTTTCGGGAGGCTCTTTACGCACCCATCAAAGGTCTGGAGTGTTTGACAAAAAATCTCGTACTCCAGGGCCCCCCATTGAGCGATTATTTGTCCGATGTAGAAGAGCTCCCGCTCCGAAAGCTCCACGTCATGCAAATAGTCAAGTCGTGCGTCCCCACCATCGCGTGAATTAAGGCTCATCTCGTCCTCCTTTTAGTCCGCTAAGGCTAGTCGGGTCCATATCTCGACTCTGAGACCAGCGAAAGCCAGCCCTCACTCCTGCACGCCCAGCCTCTTCAGCAGCTCCGCCGTCGTAAACCACTCCACGCCGCAACCCTCAAAGTCGTTGTCATTGGTCCGCAGCGGAACCTGGAAATGCAGCGCCAGCGCAAGCAGCTCCACGTCATCCGGGTCGCGCTTGCCGATTCGCCGGCGCGCCTTCGCCATCGAATCCGCATACACTTCGCGCGCCGCTCACCACACCTCCAGCGCGAAATTCCGGTACCTGCGAATCAGCTCGAAGTCGGCGCGGTTGGAAGTGATGAGCTTCGCTCCATGCGCGCGCACCGTGAGCGCAATCAGCACGTCGAAACCCTACTTCGTTCGTGGTGGCCTGCGGATCGCGGTCTGCTGGGCTGCTTCCTCATGAGCTCCTGGAATCGGTGTTTTCCCGATAACCATGCGCACAGCCAGGCGCACCGCCTCCGCCCGCGACTTGGCTCCCAGTTCGCGCTTCGCTTCATCGGCTAGCTTCGTATTCACACGAATCGACACAAGAGCTCGGACCACGGATTTATCTCCTATATATATAAGCAACACTACGAGCGCGAACGTCAAGCCGGCTCACTCACCGCCGGTACACGTCGTATCCGCGCAGATGCGCGGCGGGC
The DNA here is from genome assembly GCA_030040175.1 of Acidobacteriaceae bacterium. Taxonomy (GTDB): domain Bacteria; phylum Acidobacteriota; class Terriglobia; order Terriglobales; family Acidobacteriaceae; genus Telmatobacter. The sequence goes on along the minus strand of JASHUF010000424.1, from coordinate 1,078 downwards.
GCAAACTCCTCGAGGAGTAATTGCAGGGTGGCCGCGCGCTGCGGCGTGGGATCTTCTTTGAGCTGCAGATCGCGCTTGACGATGAGCCAATGAATGTTCCGCGTCTGCGCCAGCGCGGCAATCTCCAAGGGCGAGTAGGGGTCGGTGGCCGGATCGAAGAGCAGCACGGGAAACTGCGGCACGCGGCCGGTGGCAAAGTAAAACGGATCCTCGCCGGGAATCAGGATGAGGCCGTCATTTCCGGGAATGTTCGCGGCAGCGTAGCGCAGCAGCTCGTCCAATTCCGGCAAATAGGGCCCCGGCGCGGCCATCCCCTTAAGCGTAGGAAACGCCGAGCGCACCGGCGGCCCATCGGGGAACTGCGCATACGAAAGCCGCTCCTCGCTCGCCGTATAGAATCCGCCGCACACCAGCAACGTTGCCGAAATCAGCGCGGCCAGCGCGGGCACAAACCAGCGCGCACCGGCTGCTGGCGGCAGCAGTTCAGCCGCAAATGCAATCATCTCCGCCAGCAGCAGGATGAGCAGCGGCCAGATGGCGTAAGTGGAACCCCAAAGCTGCTGCGACAGAAACGCGCCGTGAATGGCCGCGAGCAGCAGGATCGGCGTGAGCGCACGCACATCCGCGCTGCGCCCGGATCGGACAAGCTTGACCAGAGCCAGCGCACCAGCAAGAACCAGAAGAAACGGCCACAGCGCGAGCAAACTGTCACCGCGCTCGTCGGCATCGTCGTAGAGCAGCAGCGAGGCAAGCGTGAAGAGAAACGGCGCGGCAAGGAGGAGAAACGCGGCGATCTGCGCCCACAGCCGGCTCTCCATCCCGGGCGCGTTTTTGCTTTTGCGGCTGGGGTGGAAACGAAGCTTCCCGCCGAAATGAAGCAATAGCATCCCGGCCGCCGCGCAGAGCAGCGTCCCCAGCAGCGTGGGATCGCGATAAACGCCGAGCATGATGCTCGATTGCGGCAGTCTTCGCTGCGCCGCGAATTGAATTGTCCAGCGCAGATAATTGCCGAGGCCGGCAGTCCAGTGGATCAGCAGAGCCGCCGCAAGCAGCGCAGCCAGCGCGCCGGCGAGCAAAG
>JASHUF010000423.1 GCA_030040175.1 Acidobacteriaceae bacterium | reverse complement strand
CAAGAAGGCGTTCGTCCTCAATCGTGTGGGCGACTTTGGATTTCTCATTGGAATTTTTCTGCTGCTGGCCAACTTCGGCACGCTCGCATTCAGTGAGATTGCGGCGAAGCTCAGCGCGAATCCAGCATGGACGGGTGGTGTGTTCACGGTGATCTGCCTCTGCCTGCTGGTGGGCGCGACGGGCAAGAGCGCGCAGTTGCCGCTCTACGTATGGCTGCCCGATGCCATGGAAGGCCCCACGCCCGTTTCCGCTCTCATCCACGCGGCCACCATGGTCACGGCCGGCGTTTACATGATCGCGCGCACGCATTTTCTCTTCGACCGCTCGCCTGCGGCGCTCTCTGTCGTGGCCATCGTCGGCGCGGCCACGGCGCTGTTTGCCGCCACCATGGGCCTGGTGCAGAACGACATCAAGCGCGTGCTGGCTTACTCGACCATCTCACAACTGGGTTACATGTTTCTCGCCTGCGGCGTGGCCGCGTATTCGGCAGCCATCTTTCACCTGGTCACTCACGCCTTCTTCAAGGCGCTGCTCTTTCTGGCCGCCGGTTCCGTGATCCACGCGCTGGGCGGCGAGCAGGACATGCGCAAGATGGGCGGGCTCTGGAAGAAGATTCCCGTCACCTTCGTGACCATGACCGCGGCGGTGATTGCCATCTGCGGCATCTGGCCCTTCGCCGGCTTCTACTCCAAGGACACAATTCTTTACGCAGCCTTCCTCCATGGAACGAGCGGGGAGATTCTCTGGCTCATTGGCCTGGTAACGGCGCTGCTCACGGCGCTCTACATGTTCCGGCTCTGGTACCTGACGTTTTTCGGCGAGCCGCGCGCGCACGAGGCGCACCCGCATGAGAGCCCGTGGTCGATGCTCGGGCCGCTGGTGATTCTGGGCGCGCTTTCCATCTGCGGCGGCTGGATCGGCAAGGGCGAGGCGTTGGGATGGATCGGCAGTTTTCTTTGGCCGGCGATCGGAGCATACAGTCCTGAGTCTTCCGTGCCGCACCTTGAATTGATTCTGAGTTGTTTGGCCGTGGCGGTCGCTCTCGCGGGTTGGCTCGTCGCGCATTTCCTCTATGCAAGGAAAACCGACCGGCCCGCGCGCCTGGCCGCGGCCATGCCCGGGGCCTACAAGCTCGCGGCCAATAAATATTACGTGGATGAGATTTACAGCGCGATCTTCGGGAAGGGGCTGCTGGGTGTTTCGAAGTACCTGCTGAATTTCGTTGTCGACGCTGGGATTCTCGGCGGGACCGCGTGGCTGCTCGGCGGCATCGCGAATCTGGGCGGGGCGATTCTGCAGCGCTGGCAGTCGGGGAACCTGCGCTCCTATGCGGCCTGGCTGGCTCTGGGAGCGGCTGCGGTGCTGGTGTTCGCGCTGCTCGCGGGTCACAGCTTCGGCTTTGCCGTGGCCATGCATGGGGCGAGGCGTTGAGACCATGAACGCAATCGACCAATCGATCCTCTCCGTGATTCTGCTGGTTCCGCTCGCCGGAGCGATTCTGGTGGCGCTTCTGCCCGACCGCGCGAAGCTGCCCAACTGGTGTGCGCTGGCGACGACACTGGCGAGTTTTCTGCTCACGCTGCATCTGCCGGCGCACTTTGTCGCCGGCCGGGCAGGGTTTCAGTTCGAGATCGACCGGACGTGGATCGCCGACCCGCTGATCTCGTATCACGTGGGCGTGGATGGATTAAGCCTGTGGCTGGTGGTGCTCACGGGACTGCTGGGGCCGGTGGGCGTGCTGGCGAGCTGGAACGCCATCCAGAAGCGGCGCAAGATTTTTTATTCGCTGTTCCTGGTGCAGCAGACAGCGATGTATGGCGTCTTTATCGCGCTGGACCTGATGGTCTATTACGGCTTCTGGGAATTGTCGCTTGTGCCCATGGCCATTCTGATCGCCATGTATGGGCGCAGAAACGGATCAAAAGCGGCGCTCAAATTCTTCCTGTTCACGTTCATTCCTTCGGCGCCGCTGCTGGTGGCGATTCTCTGGCTATACGCGAAAACGCAGACCTTCGAGTTCACGAAACTTGGGGCCATTCTGGAGACAGGCGCTCTTCCGCAACAGGCGCTGTTCTGGGTTGCGCTGGCGTTTCTCGTCGCATTCGCCGTCAAAGTGCCGGTGTTTCCGCTGCACGGCTGGCTGGGAGACGCCTTCAGCGAAGCCCCGGTGGCGCTGGCCATGGTGATCGCGGGCAAGCTGGGGCTTTACTCGCTGCTGCGCTTTCACGCGGAGCTGTTCCCGGTTCAGGCGCGGCACATCGCTCCGCTGATGATTGCGCTGGCCGTCATCGGCGTGCTCTATGGCGCGTGCCTGGCGCTGGTGCAGCGCGATTTCTGGAAGCTGCTGGCCTTTGGCGCCGTGAGCCACTTCAGCCTGGTGGTGCTGGCCATCTACGGTTTCACATCGACGGGCTGGAACGGCGCGGTGTTCCAGATTCTCAATCTCGGCATTGTGGAGGGTGCGGTCTTTGTGCTGCTGGGCGTGCTGGACGCGCGCTACGGGACCAGCCAGATTACGGCCTATGGCGGGCTCGCGGCCAGGCTGCCGCGCACCGCTTCGTACTTCGTGATTGCGTCGCTGACCATGATCGGCCTGCCTCTCCTCAGCGGGTTCGTGGGCGAGTTTGTAATTCTGTCGAACACCTTCACCGACGTAAGCAAAGGGTGGGCCGTGGTGGCAGCTCTGGGCACGATTCTGAGCGCGGCCTACATGCTCAGTCTCGTGCAAAGACTCTTTTATGGCCCGGAAAGCACCATGGCCACAAGCAAAGCGGCAGCCGATCTGCGCTTCAGCGAGCTTGCCGCGCTCACGCCGCTGGTGCTCCTCATGCTGGTGATGGGCGTGGCGCCGGCATTCTGGTTCCGGACGATGGAGGGCGGCATGCGGCCGCCGCAGACAACACAAGAAGTGCGATACATCGACATACTGCAAGCACCAACGGAGATTCCCGTCTCTGTCCAACAGGAGGGCCAGCGGTGACCCCCGTTCCCGACATCGACCGCATTGTCCCCGAAGTGATTCTTACGCTGACGGGGGTGGCGGTGATGCTGATCGACGCCTCGCTCAAGCCGGAAAAGTCACGGCGCTGGCTGGGGTGGATCGCAGCGGTCGGCACCACGCTGGCGCTGTGGGCAAGCCTGTGGCAGCTTTCGCTGCCCGAGGGCACGGGATTTTTCGGCACGGTGGAAACGAGCACGTTCACCGTCTTCTTTCACGTGCTCATCTGCGGCATCGTGCTGGTGGCGCTTCTGCTCTCGCTCGATACATTGCCTGCCGGCAGCCACCATCAGGGCGAATACTATGCCCTCGTCGTCTTTGGCGCGGTCGGGATGTGCCTGCTCACCGGCGCTGTCGAGTTGCTGGTCGTGTTCATCGCGCTGGAGATCTCGTCGATTTCTACGTACATTCTTGCCGGCTATCGCAAGCAGACCGGCCGCGGCCCCGAGGCGGCGATCAAGTATTTCCTGCTCGGCTCGTTCGCGACTGCGTTTCTGCTCTATGGCATCGCACTCATCTTCGGCGCTACAGGAACCACGCAGATTTACCAGATCGCCCAGCACGCGCCTTCGGCAGAGAATCATGTGTTCGTCATCGCGGCTCTTGTGATGATGCTGGTCGGCATCCTGTTCAAGGTCTCCGCAGCGCCCTTCCATGTGTGGACGCCCGATGTCTACGAGGGCGCGCCTTCGCCTGTCGTGGCGCTGCTATCCACGGCACCCAAGGCTGCGGCCTTCGCGCTGCTGCTGCGCATTGTGTACGAGGCTTTCCCCTCACTCCACAATTTCTGGTCCCCGCTCTTGTGGGTGGTCGCGGTGCTCTCGATGACGGTGGGCAACCTGGCTGCGCTACGCCAGCAGAACGTGAAGCGCATGCTAGCCTACTCCTCGATCGCCCATGCCGGCTACCTGTTGGCCGCCTTCGCCGGGATCGGCTCCATCGGGATTGCCGCGGCGAGCTTTTATATGGCAGCCTATGCGGCGATGAATGTAGGCGTCTTCGCCGTCATCACGCTGGCCAGCGGATACGACGAGAAGCTTCCGCTCATAGATGATTTCCGTGGCCTCATCTATCGCTCGCCGCTGCTCGGCAGCCTGCTGATCTTCTTCCT
>JASHUF010000422.1 GCA_030040175.1 Acidobacteriaceae bacterium | reverse complement strand
GCCGTCGCGCTGTATTTGTTTGCGACCAAAGCCGGCAGCACGACCACGGTCTACGAGTGCGCGAAGAAATCCTCCGGCAGTGGCGGCGGCGGCAAGGGTGGCGGGGGCTCCGCTAGCGGCAGCGGTTCGGGCAGCGGTGGCGGTGGCTCTGCCGGTTGCTGCGGCGGCGCTCAGTGCGCCTGCTCGTGCGAGGCTAGCTACTGCGGAGCGTGTAGCGGCTGGGCGGGATTTTGTCCGATGAGCTCCTGCCTGTGCGTCTATGGCGGCGGCTGCTGCTAAGGGCAGCCCCTGGCCCTGGCTGATCGGCGGGGCGCTCGCGCTCTGGTGGCTGTGGGATCGTGAGAGCTCACCGGCCGCCGCCGCGGAGGCCGCCTGCGCGTCCTCGGCCGTATCGACCACGCGCAAGGCCTCTGGCTCCTCCACGCGCCCCGCATCGCCCGGCATGCCCTCATCCCCGCATGCAAGCTCCTGCCGCTCGGGCCCATCACCGCAGCCCTCCTGCGGCACCTGCGGGTGCTGTGGTGGATGCGTGGCCTTGCCCGCACCTTGCGCTCCTGGCTGCTCCTGCGCCTGTCTGTGCGCGATCAGCAGCGAGACTTGCATCGTGGTCTCGGGAGATCCGTTGGCCTGTCTGCCCATGGGACAGGACTGTGATTGCACGCCCTCGCCTGTCGCGATGGGATCGTGCGCGCCGGCGCCGCTCCTTCCGGTATGCGCACCGGCCGTGAATACGTGCCTGGCGGGCTCAGCCGATGTGATGACGTGTCTTCCGGCGCTCGGCTGCTACCAGTGCGCGCTCGAGCATCTGTGGGATCAGTGGGGCACGTGAACGCGCAGGCGGAAGATAATCGCTGGCTCGCCCTGCCCGCAGGTCCTCTGAAGCGTCTGCACATCGACAAGGCCGCACTCTCGGCGGGCTCCCCCGAGCCGATCGTGATCCGTCTCGAGGACGGCTCGATGATCCATGCGCGCGCACTCTGGTGGGAGGGCGAAAGCTGCTTTCGCTTCGAGCCGGGATCGCCCCTGCAGCCCGGCGGCACCTATGCCTGGATCGAGACCTATGCGCGCCTCGCGTACCTGCCGGCTTGACGGGGCGGAAAATCCTGTCATAAGATCGCCCCGCACTTCGGCTCAGCGCCACTCACGCCGCTCGCCGCCTCGAGGTCACCCGCTGAAGTGACCGGGGCAATGTTCGTACACTTAGGACATTGCACTATGGCCGAGCTGCTCGTCGTCAATCCCTACAAGCACCGTCGACATCGCCGACGCAATCCGAGCGCTCGCCGCCGTCGCGTGCGCTATCACCACCGGGCTCACAATCCACGCCGCCGCCGTCATTGGGTGCGCGGGCATGTGACGCGCCGCGGCTTTCGCGTCAAGGGACACATGAGCAATCCTCACCGTTACCGTCACCGCCGTCGTCGCAATCCGTGGAGTGCCGCGGGGGACTTCACCGACGATGTGCTGATGCCAGGCCTGCTCGGCGCCGCTGGCGGCGTCGCCTTGCAGCTCGCCTGGAACGCCTTTGGCTGCATGCTGCCGACCGCTCTGTCCGGCAATCAGCTGCTCACCGTCGCATCGCAAGCCGCCGCCGGTGTCGGGCTCGGGTGGCTGGGTGGAAAAGCTCTCGGCACCAAAAAAGGCGATGCGATTGCGGTCGGTGCGGTCGCGATCGTGCTGTACAACTACGTGGCGAGCATGATCAGCACCTCCCCGACCTTGCAGGGTCTGCGCGGGCCGCGTGTAGGCTCTCGCTGGGGCAACGCGCGCATGGGCGCCTACATGCCAGGCCAGGGCTTGCGTCCTCAGATGCACGCCAAGGTCGCCCTCGGCGCCTACATGCCAGGCCAGGGCCTGCAGGCCCGCAGCGTCGCCCCTCGCACGCTCGGGGCCTATGCGGCGATGAATCCCGCCCCCTTCCTGCGCGGGCGCCCGGGCACGGCCGCCGGCCGTTTCTACGGTCGCTGAAAGCGCAACCGGTCACGATCAGCCTCACACCATTTTGCGATAGGGAGTCCCTATGAGCCTCGGCCGCCCCCCTCTGACGCAGGACCTGCTCAATCAGTATGCCCCGCAGCTGAACGTGCAGGATGTGATCTGGTCGCCCCTGTACGATTCGGCGAACTACGGCACGGCAGGCCAGGCGCAGCTGACCTTCTTCTCGCTGCCTCAAGGCCAGGGCACGAGCACCGCCCCCAGCGCGGCCGCCGGCAGTGCTAAGACCATCCTCGACACGAACCTTCAGGCCGCAGGCCAGCTCACGCTCGGCAATGCGTTCTTCGCCACCGGGCAGGAGATCCTCTTCTTTCCGAGCTACTCGCCCAATGAGGGGGCGATCAGCTACACGCAGACCGCGACCTTCCTCTCCGACGTGTATTCCTTCGGCAAGGACGGCGCACTCACCCTCACGGTCGGATCGAATCGCATCTTCATTCAGGACAGCCCGCTCTCGATGTTCCCTCCGGCCACCTACGTGGCCACCAATCCCGCGATCGCAGGCTTTGCCTCGACCAATACCGCGATGTGGAGCGACTACGGGGTGCTGGCCGGCGAGACCTACACGATCGAGCCGCTCTTCTTCCAGGCGAATCTCGGCTTTCAGGAGGTGTTGCAGTGGGGCTCCCCGACCGCGCTGCCCTCGGCGAAGGCCGCTCGCATCTTCGCGCGCCTGCGCGGCTATCAGATTCGCCTCGCGCAGTAGTGGTCCTTGCGGACGGCACGGCAATAACGGCGCTGCGCAGCGGCTGACAGGGTAAAAAAATGCCATACGGCGGACCGGGACGATTTCGACGTGCGGGCTTCGGCGGGGGCACGCCCGGCGCCGGGGTGCCTGCGACCATGGGCGGCAACGCCGTGCAGGGGCAGGGCATCCCCTTCACCTATGCGACCCCGGTGCTCGCAAGCCTTGCGGCCAATGCGACAGCAGGTTCGATCAACATTCAGTTTGATGCGAACTCGGTCTTCGTGTGGCTACGCAGCAGCTTCTCGTTTCTGACGAACGAGGGCGCCCCCTACACGTGGAACACGGTGCCTCTGCCGGGCATCACCGTCTCGATCACCGACACCGGCAAGGGCGCAAGCCTCATGAATACGCCGGTGCCGGTGTATCAGATTGCAAGCGTCCAGGCGGGCCTGCCCTACATCCTGCCCACCCCAGCGCTGATCCAGGCCAATGCCACCTTTGCCTGGACCTTCACCGATTACGATGATGTGGAGTACACCGAGCTGCAGTTCCAGCTGCACGGCTTCCGCATCTTCAATCCAAACATCTTCTCGCTCGCCGACGCCTACGGCTACGCGGGCGTAGGCTGATTCGCCATGGCCGCCCAGCGCGGCTGGACGATGCGCCAGGCCGCGCGGCAGGGATATCAGGGCTGGCGTCCTGGCTCCATGATCGAGGCCCAGCAGGGCCCGCCCTATGGCTGGGGCGTACTCACCGACGCTCTCGCCACCCCGCTCGACCCGACCATCACGCCTGCTCAGGAGCAGATCTTTCCCGTCCAGAACATTCCGGTGTCCTGGGCGAGCAACACCGTCAATTCCACCTCCGAGACCATCATCAGCGCGCAGCCCAACCGCGTGGTGTTGATCGTCCAGAACCAGTCCGGTGCGGTGGTCGCAGTCAACTACGATGCCACCGCGAATGTCGCCAGCAA
>JASHUF010000421.1 GCA_030040175.1 Acidobacteriaceae bacterium | reverse complement strand
CAACACAATCGCCATCGAAACCGAAGGCGAGCACGCGGCGCAGGGCGGCGCCATTGCGCACTCGGTGTGCGGCAAGCGGGTGGTGAATTTCACCTCAGGCCAGGGCGTGGTGTACGGCGTGGAGCAGTACTATCATGCGCCGGGCAAGGCATCGACCATGGTGCTCGAAGTCGGCGCCCGCGCGCTGACGAAGCATGCGTTGAACGTCCATTGCGGCCACGACGATATCTATGGCGCGCTCGATACCGGCTGGATCATGGTCTTCGGCAAGGACGCGCAGCAGGCCGCCGACCAGGCGCTGATTCTGCGCCGGGTGACGGAGCTCTCGCTCACGCCGGGCATGAACATTATGGACGGATTCCTGACCACGCACCTGGAGCGGACGTTTTATAAGCATGAGTCGGATCTGATCCGCGAGTACCTGGGCGCGCCGGAAGACGTAATCGAGTGCCCCACCGAGGCGCAGCGCGTGCTCTTTGGCCCCACCCGCCGCCGCGTGCCCAAGATGATGGATCTCACCAATCCGGTGCTGCTCGGTCCGGTGCAGAACCAGGAACACTACATGCAGGGCGTGGTGGCGCGGCGCAATAACTTTGCCGAACCGATTTTGCAATTCCTGGAAGACGCGTACAAGGATTTCGGCGATTTGACGGGGCGATACTACGGCCTTTTGAGCGAGTACAAGACCGAAGACGCGGAGACGGTGTTTGTCTCGCTGGGGTCGGCGGCGGAGAACATCGAAGCGGCGGTCGATTATCTGCGCGCGACGCGCGGGGCGAGCGTGGGTTCCATTCACGTCAACGTGATCCGTCCCTTCCCGGAAGCGGCGATCGTCAAGGCGCTGCGCGGCAAGAAGAACGTCATCATCCTGGAGCGGACCGACGAGGCTCTCGCCGGCGACAATCCGCTGGGACGCGACCTCCGCACGGCGCTTTCGAAGGCGATTCGCACGGAAGGTCGGCCCGCGGCCGAGGGATTGCCGGCGATCGAACTCGGCGAGGTGCCGAAGATTTACAACGGCAGTTACGGGTTGGGGTCGCGTGACTTCCGGCCGGAGCACATCATCGGCGCATACGAGTTTGCCGCGGAGGGGCGGGCGCGGACGGACGGGAAAACGGCGGCCGACGGCGTGACGTTCATCGTGCTGGGCATCGACCACCCCTACAGCGTGGTTGCCGACGAGACGCCGAGTTTGCTCCCCGAAGGCGCGGTTGCGGTGCGCTTCCATTCCGTAGGCGGATGGGGCGCGATCACCACGGGCAAGAATCTGGGCGCGATTCTCGGCGACCTGAATGATCTGCTCTACGAGCGCGACGGATTGAAGGACGAGCTGGGCAATCCCAAGGAAGTGATCCACGTGAGCGCGAACCCGAAATACGGTTCGGAGAAGAAGGGCGCGCCCACCAGCTATTTCATGGTGGCGGCCAAGGAGCGCATCCGCGTGAACTGCGACCTGCGCCACGTCACCTGCGTGTTGTGCTGCGATCCCAAGGCGTTCACGCACACCAACCCGCTGGACGGCATGCAGGAGGGCGGCAGCTTCCTGTGGGAGTCCGACGTGGATGGCGAGCGGGCGTGGGAAAACCTGCCCATCTGGGCGCGGAAGCAGATCATCGAGAAGAAGATTCGCGTGTTCACGCTGCCTGGCTTCGACATTGCGCGCAAGGCCACCGACCGCGGCGATCTGCAGTTGCGCATGCAGGGCAACGCCTTCCTGGGCGGGTTTTTTAGGGTGAGCGGTTTGCTCGATGAGTTCGGCATCACCCAGGAGCAGTTCCGCGAGGTGGTGCACAAGCAATACGTGAAGAAGTTCGGCAAGATGGGCGAAGCCGTGGTGCAGTCGAACATGGAAGTGATGATCCAGGGCTTCGAGCGGGTGAAGGAGATCAAGATCGGCGAGCTCGCCGCGGCCGACCACTCGAGCCTGCGCGGCGAGGCGCTGCTGCCCATTCTCGAAGCCGCGCCGGAGATGGCCGAAGTGGGTGTCGAAAGCGGCTGCCGCGCCGGCGGATGCCGGTCGATCCCGGCTCCTCCGGAACAGGGAGAGCGGACGCCGATCTCGACCGTCGAGGCGTTCAATGCGGAGTTCCGCTCTGGGTTTGGGTACAACCAGCCGGCCACACCGCTGGCGGCGATGGGCGTGATTGCGGCGGCGACGGGCGACACGGCGAGCAAATACGTCGCTCGCCGCGAGACGCCGCTCTACATTCCCGAGAACTGCACCCAGTGCATGGAATGCATCTCGGTGTGCCCGGATACGGCGCTGCCCAACTGCTCGCAGGATCTGAGCACGATGCTGGGCACGGCCATCACGCGTTACGTCTCCGACCAGGGCGAGCGGCGCAAGATGCTCCTGAAGCTGCCGGAGATCGAGCGCCAGACGCGCACGCGCATGCTGGCCGAGATCAAGACCGGCACGCCGCTGCCGCAGATCGTCCGCGAAGTCACCGAATCCGTTGACGGCTTCTCGCCCGCGGCCAAGGCGCAGTTTTACGCAATCCTCGACAAGGTGCCGATGGCCTACCAGAAGACCAACGCCATCTTCTCCTCGCCGGAGCGCAAGACGCCGGGTTCGGGCGGCATCTTCTCCATTTTTGTCAGCGACCTGTGCAAGGGCTGCGCGGCGTGCGTGACGGCGTGCGGCGATCACCAGGCACTGAAGATGGTGCAGGAGACCGAAGCGGTGAACGCGGAGCACGAGACGGGCACGGCGTTCCTGAACCTGCTGCCCGATACCTCGCAGAAGTATCTCGGCCTCTACAACGGCGCCAACCCCGCCGACTCG
>JASHUF010000420.1 GCA_030040175.1 Acidobacteriaceae bacterium | reverse complement strand
TTTCGGCAACACCCACCTGCGCGTGCTCGCCTCTGGCGGGAAGCTGTGTGGCTTTGCGTCTGCGTTGTGCCGCTGACTGCGTGGTATGGCTACCACTACGCCAAAACTGGCTTTGTCTTCGGTAATGCGCAGTATCTGCGCTACAACGCAGAGTCCACGCTTTCGCCGCTCCGCTTTCTGGCAGCCTTTGGGCATCGCATCCTCCATCTCACTGTGCACATGAACCTGTTTGTGCCGGTGTTCATTGCATTGGCGGCTCTTCTGCTGGACCCGCGCCCTGACACCGAAGGACAAGAGCGGCCGGCCATCCCTTCTCCTGCCCTCCGCCGCATCTTTGTTCTCCTTTTGGTGGAGGCTCTGCTCTTCAGCATCTTAGGCGGCGCGCTGCTCACGCGATATCTGCTGCCCATGTACCCGCTGGTCCTGCTTCTCGCCGTTTCTACCCTTTATCGCCGGGTTCCCTACTGGCAGACAGTAGGGCTGCTCTCGGCAGGCGCCTTCATCGCTGGACTGTTCATTAACCCCCCTTACGGCTTCGCACCGGAAGATAATCTCGCCTATGCAGAGGTGGTCCGGCTGCAGCTGGCCGGCATCGAGCAGCTCGAACACCGCTATTCCGGTGCCACAGTACTTACGGCGTGGCCCATGACCGACGAGCTGACGCGCCCCGAGCTCGGCTATGTCACCGAGCCGTGGAACGTCTGCCCCATCGACGACTTCTCGCCAGGCCAGATTGCGCAAGCGGCCGGAGAGCCCCAAAAGTATTCCGCGGCGCTTGTCTTTTCCACAAAATACGATCCCGCGTCCCCTGGGTTCACGCTGGGATCGGCGAGCCGCGCCCTCGATGAGCGCTACTTCGGCCTGCACCACGATCTGCCGCCGGAAGAAATCGCCCTTGAATTAGGAGGTGCGCTGGTCTGGGAAGAGCGCAATCACGGAATGGGCATCGCGCTCATCCGCTTCAACCGGCCCGTCGAGGCGCGTATGGGCGCGCATGCGGACGCGCATGTGGAAGCGCGTCTTGAGCTCGTCGGCCCGCCTCAACCAAATACACTCACTCTCACGGTGCAACAGCATCCCGGAGGGATGCGGCGAAAATAGCCCAGGCCGGGGTCCCCGCGGACGCGCTCGGCGTCCGTGGGGTGGAGCGGCGAACGGAATCCTGGGAACCGCGCAAAACGAATTCGGGAGCCCCGTAGGGGCGATGGACCCCAACCCCGATTACCTGCTCCTCAAATCCTGACGCAGTCCCCTTTTCCTCGAAGGGAGGCCATCTTCGCCGTTTACGCAGCCGTCTCTAAAGCCGCTTCCGCAAAAATTCGAAGATCAGATAGCCCACAACCGCCGAGCAGCAACCGATGGTGAGATTGGTTCCCGTCACCATATCGTGGAGGGCCAGGAGCAAAGTTTTTCCCTTGCCGGCCGAACGGCTGAACTCGCCCATGAGCAGGTTCGAGTAAAAGAGGAAGACGATAAAGGCGATTTCCACCAGCGCCCGCCAGACGGGGGCAAGCTTTCGCCTTCGCGCCGGGGGCACAGTCATGAGCCCATCATACCCATGCGCCTGCGCGGCGCGCACGGGAATCCATCCGGCCGGCTCGCGCATCGCGCCGCGGCCTATAATCTGCCGTAGGGGTCAATCTCATCTCACTCCGCAAACTAAAGACGCGCGCCTGGCCCTCAGGAGCGATGTTCGCCGTCGCTGCCGCTCTGTTGTTTTCAGTTGTCCTCCGCGCGCAGTCGCCCGCGGACCAAGCCCGCTCCACCGCCGACCGCGCGCGCATTCTCCTGGTTCTTCCCTTCGACAACCGCACCAGTGAGCCCAACCTGGAATGGATGCGCGAAGCCGCGGCAGACCTGCTGAGCAGCCGTTTCGCTTCTGCCGGATTTGCGCCCATGACCCGCGCCGACCGCATGTATGCTCTCGATCATCTCGGGCTGCCGCAGGGCTTCCAGCCCTCCCGTGCCAGCTCGCTCAAGCTGGCGCAAACCCTCGATGCGGATTCGATCGTGGTGGGCAGTTACGCGCTCGACGGAACCCAGCTCGTCGCCCAGGCGCAGCTTGTCGACGTTCTCCGCCTGCGCATGAGTGCGGCCGTCAGCGCGAGCGGCGCCATGCAGGACATGATCGCCGTCTTCGATACGCTGGCATGGAAGCTGACGCGCCAGCTCGACCCCGCCCTCGATGTGACCGAAGAGACATTCCTGGCAGACGGCGCGGGGCTGCGCCTCGACGCCTATGAGCAATACATTCGCGGCATTACGGAGCCGGATCACTCCGAGCGTCTCCGTCATCTCGAGCAGGCGGTCAAGCTCAGTCCGGGCTTCAGCCCGGCCTGGATGGCTTTGGGCCGCGAGGAATACGCGGGCCAGGACTACGACCAGGCCGCGCAGGCATTCGCCAACGTCGATCGCAATGGCCCCGACGGCCGGGAAGCGGAATTCTATCGCGGGTTGTCGCTCTTGTATTCCGGCGATTATCCCCAGGCGGAACAGGCCTTCGCCGACGTGGCCCGCGTTCTTCCCCTCGCCGAAGTCGTCAACAATGAGGCAGTCGCCATCAGCCGCCAGGGACACGATGGAACAGCGCTCTTTGTGCAGTCTGCCTCGGCCGATCCCAACAATGCCGACTACCATTTCAATCTCGCCGTCAGCCTGAGGCGGCGCGGCAAAAACGAGGCGGCGCTCGGCGAGCTGGCGCAATGCCTCAAGTTGCGCCCCGGCGACACGGAAGCGCAGGCGCTCGAAACCGCGTGGAACGATCCGGCCGCGGTCCAGGCTGCCGCCGGAGCCGCACCGCCGGCCGCACCCGACCCGCTCGAGCGCATTGCCCGCACCTTTGACGAGGCGGCATTCCGTCAGGCGGCCAACATGCTCGATCAGATGGAAGCAACCCGCCTGGCCTCGCTCTCGCCCCGCGAGCGGGCACTCGCGCTTTCAACGCAGGCCCGAGGCTTTCTTGACCGCGGCCTCTTGCTTGAAGCCGAGCGCCTCTATCAGTCGGCAATTGCCACTGACGGGCAGGCGGCGGAAGCCCACCTGGGTCTGGCTGAGGTGCGCGAGCGCGCCGGCGACGACCGCGCCGCTCGCCAGGAGGCGCAGGCGGCTCTGGAACTCTCGCCGTCGGCAGATGCGTATCTGGTCCTGGGCCGGCTGGATCTGGCCGGCAATCGCCTGAGCGATGCCAGAAACGACGCCCAGGATGCGCTGAAGCTTGCGCCCGCCAGCCGGGCGGCTCAAGAATTGATGCGGCAGGTTCAGGCCCGTTCCGGCGCCACCCGGTAGGGCGCGACCGGACATCCTGAAGGAGCAAGCCATGCACGCGCACCCCGATCGGTTCACTCGAATCGCTTTCCGGCTTCTCATCGGCCTCACCGCGCTGGCGTGGGCAACGTCTCCGCGGTGGATACCGGAGGCCGAAGCCGGTCAGCCTCTTGTCGAAAAATTCGTCCTCGACGACACCATCCAGCCGGTCAGCGCCGATGAGCTCGATCGCGCCATCGCCCGCGCCAACGCCGACGGCGCGCAGGCCCTCCTGATTGAAATGGACACCCCCGGCGGCCTGGTGGACTCGATGCGCTCCATGGCCGGCGCCATCCTCGGCTCGCGCGTGCCCGTCATCGTCTACGTGGCGCCTTCGGGCGCGCGCGCGGGCTCGGCCGGATTCTTCCTTCTCGAAGCGGCGGATGTGGCCGCCATGGCTCCGGGAACCGAAGCCGGCGCTGCTCACGTGGTCTTCGAGATGGGCAAGCCGGACGCAACCGAGATGCAGAAAGTGGAGAACGACGCCGAGGCTTTTCTGCGCTCCTACGTGACCAGGAGAAACCGCAATGCCGAAGCGGCTACCGCCGCGCTGGCTTCGTCGCACTCCTATACCGCCGAAGAGGCCCTGAACCAGCACCTCATTGACGAAGTCGCGGACAGCGACACCGAGCTGCTCGCCAGCCTCGACGGGCGTGAGATCACGCGCTTCGACGGGTCCAAGCAGACCCTCCACCTG
>JASHUF010000419.1 GCA_030040175.1 Acidobacteriaceae bacterium | reverse complement strand
ATCGCGTTGCCCAGCTCCGTGCGGCCCGTCCTCAGCGGATCGTTGGGATTCTGGCTGGGCACGTCCGGATCCACCGTGTCCAGCGCGTGCGACCACGTGTAGCTCACCAGCAGCGCCGAGCCGCTGGCCGCATGGTGGCTGAAATTCATATCCATGGCGTCGTAATACCCCTGCCCGTCGTTCACGTCGCTCTGGATCACACTGTACGGCGGCGTCGGCCCTGCGTTCTTCACCGGGTCGCACGTCAGCCCCTCCTGCGCGTACCACGCGATCCAGTAAGGCCGCCCGCAGTTGGCCGTCTGCGCTGAGCGGATCTGAGCCGGCGCAGTGCGCACAAACGACGGCGGAGGGTCCACATCGAGCGGGCGCACAATCTTCACCGTGTGCGCGCCCACGTAATCCACGCCCAGCACCCAGCCGGGCGCCATTTGCTGTTCCAGGTCCAGAGTCCACTGCTCGTTGTAGGGATTCTCGAGCCCGCCCGGATAGCCGGTCAGCGTGCTCGTGGGAAAAAACTGATCGTAGTAGCTCGCGCGCCCGGGCCGCAGATATAAACTGCGCAGCGGCGCAACCGCGCCCGGAGGAAACGCCGGCAGCGGCACATCGCTCACACTCGCCGGAAATCCGACCTGGCCGGCCATCGCGGTGTAATTGAAGACCCCCGTGGGCCCGGTGAGCGCATAGTTCGCTTCCGAGTTGTCCACCACCTGCGAGTAGTAAATGCCGAACCCCGCGCGCACCGTGGTCAGCCCGCGCCCGGCCACGTTCCAGGCAAAGCCCACACGCGGCGCAAAGTCCGTCCGCGCATCGGTAAATGTCTGCACCTCGTAGCGCAGCCCCGCGTTGACCGTAAGGTCCCGGCTTACGTGGGCGTCGTCCTGCACAAAGAGCGCAGCCATCGCATCGCCCACCAGGTAATTCGCGTTTCCGTAACTCTGCGTGTAGCTCTGCACATTGTTGATGTTGTCCAGATACGCCGAGCTCTCGCAGTACGCCGTCGTGTCGGTGTCTGGACAAACTTTGTACACCAGCTCGCCCAGATAGATGGGCCCGCCGAACTCCTTGCTGTTGCCGCCCGTCCGCGCGTGGATCACATCGAATCCCGCCCGCAGCTCGTTCCGGCTCCACGTCTTCACCAGAGAATCCAGCACTTCGAACTGATGATTCATCAGCAGCGCGGCCTGCGACGTGCCCGAGGTAAACGTGCCGCCCGAGGGGATCGGCACCGAGTACTCCGTTCCGTACACCACCGGCACAAACTGCGTGATCGGCGAAGCCAGCTCGAACTGCGCCCGCACATCGTTCACCAGGGTCGGGCTCAGCACCGCCGTCTCGCCCAGCTCCCCCGTGTACGTTCTGCGGTGAAACACCCGCGCTACCGTGGGCAGCGTGTTGCCGCCCACAATGCCGTTCGGGTTGGTGTCGAAAAAGCTGTCGGCGCCGCCGTGAAGGAAGCCGCGATTGTTTTCGTTGAATGTGTGGTCGATGCGCAGAAACCCCAGCCAGTCGCGGTAATGCCCGATGTAGTTGCCCGGCGCAATGGGCGAAATCACCGGCGAAACGCGATCCTGGTAGCTATACTCGGCCGAAGTCAGGAACTCCGTCTGCCTCACGTGCGCAAGCGGGCCGGACGCCGTGGCCGCGCCCTGCGCCAGCGTATCGCGCGTAATGTCGTTGCCGCTGGTCGCAGTCGTTGACGAAAACCCCGAAAGCTCCGCCTCCGGCCGGGAAGGCCGCCAAAGCCCGATCAGGTCGCCGCGAACCACATCGCTGCCGCCGCGCGTGACGATATTCACCACCGCGCCCTCGCCGAATCCGTAATCGGCGGCAAACGCGTTATCGAGCACGCTCATCTCGCCCACTGCGTCCAGCGGCACATTGGTCAAGATCGTCTGCCGTCCCCAGGCGTCGTTACCGCTCGCGCCGTCCACCTCGAACCACGTCTGCCGCCGGCCCGTGCCGTTGGCCGTGAACAGCACCTGGTTCATGAAGATGTCGCCCTGGTTGATCGCCGGCCTATTCGCGGCCAGCAGCATGGGCAGCGCCGTGATGCGCCGGTTCGCGAGCGGCATGTCCTCCACCTGCGGGGCCGTCAGCCGCTCGCCCAGTTGCGGCTCGTCCGTGCGCACCGCTCCCGCCGTGCCCGTCACGCGCACTTCCGTATGCCCGCCGGCGACCTCCGCGCGCAGCTCCAGGCTTGCCGTCGCCCCTGCGGTCAGCGTCAGTCCGCCTGAGCTGGCCGCGGCAAATCCGGGATACACGGCCGTTACTTCCAGCGCGCTGCCCACGGGCAGATCCTCGGCATCAAATCCGCCCTCCGCATTGGTCTTGAGGGTGCGGATGGCGTGATGCCGCGCGTCTTCGATCGTCACCGTTGCCCCGGCGAGCGGCGCGCCGTCGGGCCCCGTCACCACCCCGCGCAGCGCAGCCGTATCCGGCGTTTGCGTGTGCAGATAACAGGCACTTGCAGCCGCAGCGCCCAAAAGCAAAAAACTTATGCGGAGACAATTTGGTATACGTGCCATCTCAACAGCATCGCCGATTTTTCTCACTTGCGCCAGAGTTTTCGCGCAAGGAATACTCTTGCCCAAGTCACTCCCCGCCTGCACAATCGAGGTAGCGATGAACCCGTCCCTTCGCCTTTCCGGCCCGCTTTCGCGCCTCGTTGCCCGCTCTCTCGCGCTTCTGGTCATGGCGGCCGCAGCGCTCGGCGCGCCCGCGCAGCAGGTCTCGCCGCAGCTCTTCAGCGGCCTGCGCTGGCGTCTTGTCGGTCCCTTTCGTGGCGGACGCGCCGTGGCCGTGAGCGGCGTCCCGGGCAGCGACGGCACCTTCTTCTTCGGCGCTGTCGACGGCGGCGTGTGGGAATCCTCCGACGCCGGTACCGTCTGGCGTCCGCTCTTCGACGCCGAACCCGTCGCCTCCATCGGCGCGCTCGCCGTCGCACCCTCTGACCCGCGCATCCTCTACGCCGGCACCGGCGAGTCCGACATCCGCTCCGATCTGGCCACCGGCGACGGCGTCTACCGCAGCGACGACGCGGGTGAGACCTGGACGCATCTCGGTCTCGACGACTCGCGCCAGATCAGCCGCATCCTCGTCGACCCCACCGACGCGCGCACCGTGTACGTGGGCGTGCTCGGCCACGCCTACGGCCCCAATGACGAGCGCGGCGTTTACAAATCCACCGACGCCGGCGCGCACTGGCAGCGCGTGCTCGATAAAGGCCCCTCGGTCGGCATCGCCGATCTCGCCCTGGCGCAGAACGCGCCGCAAATTCTTTTTGCGGCCGCGTGGAACGCCCATCGTCCGCCGTGGAGCACCTATCCTCCCCTCGAAGGCCCCGGCAACGCGCTCTACCGCTCGACCGATGCCGGCGCGCATTGGACGCAGATCTCCGGCCACGGCCTGCCCGACGGCACATGGGGCCGCACCGGTATCGCCGTCTCCGCCGATGGCCGACGCGTCTATGCGACCATCGACTGCCCCGGCCATTCCGGCCTCTACCGCTCCGACGACGGCGGCGATACCTGGACCCTCATGAGCGCCGACGCGCGCCTCACCAGCCGCGCCTGGTACTTCAGCTCGCTGGCCATCGATCCCACGGATCCCAACGTCCTTTACATTCCCAACGTCGCGCTCTACCGCACCAACGACGGCGGCCAAACCATCGAGATCGTCCGTGGCGCGCCCGGCGGCGACGACTACCACCAGGTCTGGGTCGATCCTAAAAATCCCGCGCATCTCGCGCTCGCCGTCGATCAGGGCGTCTCCATCAGCCTCGACCGCGGCGCGACATGGTCCACCTGGTACAACCAGCCCACCGCGCAGCTCTATCACGTCACCACCGATCACAGCTTTCCTTACGCCATCTACGGCGCGCAGCAGGATTCGGGCGCCATCGCCGTGTACAGCCGCTCCGATCATCACCACCTCGATATGCGCGACTGGTTCATCCCCGGCGGCAGCGAGAGCGGCTACATAGCCATCGATCCCAGGGACGAAAACATCATCTACCTCACCGAAGCTTACGGCGGCGTCTCGCGCTTCGATCGCCGCACCTCCTTCTCGCAGAACGTTTCTCCCTGGCCGCTCACGAACTTCTTCACACCGATCAGCCAGCGCCGCTATCGCGATCCCTGGACGCCCGTGCTTGTCTTTTCATCCGCCGACAAAACCTCGCTCTATCTGGGCACGCAATTCGTAATGAAAACCCTCGACGGCGGCCTGCACTGGACGCAGATCAGCCCCGACCTTACCGGCGCCGCCGCCAACAGCAAAGACGGCGAGACGACGCCGCCCACCGTCGAAAACGCCGAAACGCGCGGCTACGGCGTCGTCTACACTATCGCGCCCTCGCCGCTCGATGCGGACGAAATCTGGGCCGGCTCCGACACCGGCCTCATTCATCTCACGCGCGACGGCGGCAAAACCTGGCGCAACGTCAGTCCGCCCGGCCTCACGCCCTGGAGCAAGATCGCGCTCATTGAGGCCTCGCACTTCGATCCCGGCACGGCCTACGCCGCTGTCGACCGTCACCGCCTCGACGACCTGAGGCCTTATCTCTACATCACCCACGACTACGGCAAGACCTGGAACCTCTCCGTCGCCGGCATCGCGCCCACGCACTTTCTCAACGCCGTGCGCGAAGACACGGTCAACCGCAACCTTCTCTTCGCCGGCACCGAATTCGGCGTTTCCGTCTCTTTCGACGCCGGCGCTCAGTGGCAGTCCCTCAATCTCAACCTGCCCGTCTCCTCCATCCGCGATCTGAACATCCAGGGGAGCGATCTCATCGTCGCCACGCACGGCCGCTCCTTCTGGGTTCTCGATGACATCGCGCCGCTGCGCCAGGTCCCGTCTGCCGCCGCCGCGCGCCCTTATCTCTACGCGCCGCCGCCGGCCATTCGCGTCGACAACGACACCTTTCTCGGCACGCCGCTGCCGCCCGAGGAGCCGCAGGCCGAGAATCCCCCTGTCGGCGCCATCGTCGATTACTACCTTCCCGCGAATGCCACGCGAATCACGCTCGAAATTCTCGACACACAAGGCCGCACCCTGCGCCACTTCGCAAGCGACGACAAGACCGTATCCGCGCGCCCGCTTCTGCCCATTGCCGAGCGCTGGTTCCCCAAGCCGCCGACCCTCGCCACCACTCCCGGCGAACATCGCTTCACCTGGGACCTCGCCGCCGGCGGCGCCGCCGCGCACATCGAGGACGAAGACAACGCGTCCGCAGCGCCGCCCGGTCCGCGCGTGCCTCCGGGCAATTACACGCTGCGCCTCACCGTCGACGGCCTCCAGTTCGAGCGTCCTTTGCGTGTCGTGATGGATCCGCGTGTCACCGCCACGCCGCAGGAGCTCGCCCGGCAGTTCGCGCTCGCCCAATCCGTCTACGCGCAAACCCTTCCCAGCCGCAAAGCCATGGCCGAGCTCGAAAGCGTCGAGAGCCAGCTTGAGAAACTCGCCGCAAACGCTCCGCAGCCCGATCTGGCCGCTGCTCTCTCGAAGGCCCTCACGCGCCTCGAGCAGATCAAAGACCGCGACGACGGCGATACGGACGCAAGCAGCGCACAGTCCGGCGCCGCAGCGCCCGGCCTCGCGCAGGCCAACTCCGGCCTGGCCGCCGTTCTGCGCGCGGTTGAAAGCGGCCATCGCCAGGCGCCGGCTCAGGCCCTCGAACTCCTCGAGCAAATGAGCAAGGCCGCGCGCGACCGCATCGCCGCCTGGCAGCACTTCAAATCCGTGGATCTCGCCCAGATCAACGCCGCGCTGGTCAGCGGCCACCGCGAGCCCCTACCCGTTGCCGCTGTCGAAGAGCAGGTCCACTACGCCATGACGCGTTGACGCGCCGGCAGACTCGCAGCGCTCGCGTACACCTGCTCCGCCGTGTACGTGCGCGTGAGCGTCTGCGCCGCCTTTTTCACTGCGACACGCAAACAAGCAATGCGCCCGCGCAGCTCCAAGACCTGTGCTCGCCGCGCATCACGCGGAGCTTCGATTTTGCTTGGAAGTTTCAAATCGGCAGCGAAGAACGAGTTCACGCCCATTGGATGGGAGACACGAAGTCCTAGCCAATTCTGCCTCCCATCTATCTGCGAGGACTTTCCGCTTTCAAAACGGTGTGCTCCTCGCTCGATGGCGAGAGAAAGTCGAAGTCGCAGCCTTTGTCCGCCTGCGAAACGTGCCCGCGATAGAGCGCCAGATAACCGCGCTGGTCTGTTTCCGCTGGTCTCTCCCAACCGCTCCGGCGCCGTGCGAGCTCGGCTTCCGATACCAGCAGGTCAAGTCTTCGATGCGGAATATCGAGTGTGATCGCATCGCCGTCCCGGACCAGGGCGAGCGGGCCGCCGACGTAGCTCTCCGGGGCAACGTGCAGCACGCAGGTTCCGTAGGCAGTGCCGCTCATGCGCGCATCGGAAATGCGCACCATATCCCGCACGCCGCGCTTTAACAGCTTGCGTGGGATCGGAAGCATTCCCCACTCCGGCATCCCCGGACCGCCCTGCGGCCCCGCATTCCTGAGTACCAGAACTGAATTCTCATCCACATTCAGGTCTTCCCCATCGACGCGCGCCTCCATGTGCTGAAAATTCTCGAACACCACCGCCGGGCCGGTGTGCGTCCAAAGGTGCGGATCGGCCGCGACGGTTTTGATCACGGCTCCGTCCGGGGCCAGACTTCCGAAGAGAATCGCCGTCCCGCCGCTCTCCATCAGAGGGTTGCCGCGCGCGCGGATCACACTGCTGTTCATCGCATGCGCGCCCTCCAGGTTTTGCCCTAGCGTCCTTCCGTTCACAGTGCGGCAATCGAGGTGGAGAAGATCCCGAATCTCCGCCATCAGCGCGCGCAACCCGCCGGCATAATAAAAATCCTCCATCAAGAATTCGCCGGAGGGCCGGATGTTCGCCAATACCGGAGCGGTGCGCGAAATTTCGTCGAAGAGCAAAAGCGGCAGGTCGAATCCGCGCCGCCGCGCCAGGGCAACCAGGTGAATGATGGCGTTGGTTGAGCCGCCGATCGCCATATCGACGGTGATGGCATTGTGAAATGCCGCACTTGTGAGAATGGCCTCGGGTTTTAGATCTTCCCACGCCATC
>JASHUF010000418.1 GCA_030040175.1 Acidobacteriaceae bacterium | reverse complement strand
TGGTCAACTCGATCGAAGGCATAAAAGACTCGCTGGGATACGCCTTCTGGAGCCAGTCCAACTTCAGCAGCTCACTTCCGACCAGCGTCAAGTACCTTACCGTGGATGGCGTCGATCCAATTCAGGAAGTCTGGACGGACGGCGAAGTGCCCACCAAGTCAGACGACCTGCTCAGCAACGTTTCCTTCTCGCACGTGAAAGACGGGAGCTATCCCATCTGGTCGATCCTGCGCAATGTGACCTCAACCAGCACCACGGCCTGCAACAATGGCACTCCGGGTACTGCGTGCAACGCCCTTCTCCAAACTCTGGTGACCGAAGAGCAGACCTTCGTGACGCCCGACTATCCCGACTTCGTGCTTCAGGACCAGCTTCAGATTGTCCGTTCTCACTTCTCGCCGCCCTACGGGACTTATCTGGGTAATACCGTGAGCTACCCCGGCAACAGCGGCAGCCCCTGCAACGGCGACGCCGGCTCGGCTGAGGCGGGCGGCGACGTGGGAGGCATGGTCTACTCGCAACAGGCGGATAATGACTTCACCAACGATGCGGGCACCACATGCGGCAACGTGGGACGCCGCCAATAGTCGTTTTCAGCCGCATCTGAACAATTCCCGGGCGGGCAGGCTCAAAGCCGGCCTGCCCGTGTTTCGTTCAGCCAGAGCCGCCTCGTGCGCCTCTGCTTCCTGCGCACAAACGCAGGCGAAGTTCAAAGCTATTGGGGTAATACCGGTTTTCGAGATCTTCTCTGGGGTATTCATGTTTCGCGGTATTATGCTTTTGTCCGTCATCGTTAGCCTGACTGCGGGATTTGCATCCGCGCAGGCGCCCGAACCTTCTATCTCCCATGCCGCCTTGAGCGGCGCGGATCATCCGGCTTCTGCCGAAGCGTCCCAGCGGCCCCAAGAGGATTGGACGCGCTTGCAGGTTGACAGAAAGACCCTGCGCGAAATTCTGCCCGGCCTGGTGCTCGCAAAATCAGAATCGGCGAATTATACGAGCGAATTGGTGCGCATGCAGTGGCGGCCCAGCGACCCGATCGACATTTGGGTGATCAAGCCGCGCGGCGTCGAAAAGCCGCGCGTTGCCCTTTATCTTTACAGCTACCCGTCGAACATCGACCGCTTCAGAGACGAAACCTGGTGCACGGCCGCAACGCAAAACGGATTGGCGGCGGTCGGATTCATCTCCGCACTGACGGGAGACCGCTTCCGCGGCCGCCCGATGCGCGAGTGGTTCGTGCCCGAATTGCAGGAGAGCATCGGATCCAGCGTGCACGACGTCCAGTTGATCCTCGATTACCTGGCGCGGCGCGGAGATTTGAATATGGATGGGGTGGGCATGTTCGGGCAAGGATCGGGCGGCGCCATCGCTGTTCTTGCAGCGGCTGCGGATCCGCGGATTCGTGCAGTCGATGTACTCGACCCCTGGGGCGACTGGCCGGATTGGCTCAAGGAATCTCCGGTGGTTCCGGATGCGCTCCGCGCGGATTATCTGACTCCGGAGTTCCTCAAGAAGGTCTCCTACGTGGAGCCGCTTAGTTATCTGCCGGGCTTAAAGGGACGGGCGCTTCGGGTGCAGCAGATCATGGACTATCCCAACACGCCCCCGGCGGCGCGGGACAAGATCGCCGCGGCGGTTCCTTTGAGCAAGCTGTTTCAATTCAAGGATCGCGCAGCGCACTACGAGTCCTGGAAGACGACGGGCTTGTCCGGCTGGCTTGCAGAGCAGCTGGGATCGAAGCCGGCGGCGCCGGCTGGGTCCGCGAGCAAATGACCGAAAGCTGTTTCGACTGTGCCCGTAGCCGGCCCGAGGCCGCTCCGCAGGGAGAATCGCTCACTCCGGCCGCGGAATTTTTCATGCGGTTGTGATGCTCCCTGCCAGGACGCCTCTGTATAGTACGGCTCTGGCGTGTCGCTGTTGTTGCGGCCGAAGAATGAGCATGCGCCCGACAGTGCCCTCAGCCGCAGAGGAGTTTAGTCCGCGGGAGAGCGATCCGCCCGCATTTCATGCGATTATGCGGGGATTCCTACCGGGCACGCGCGACCTACGATCTGTCTTATGAAATGGAACCGCAGACAACGCGCGAAGCGATTTTCAGGGTGCGCCAGGGGGAATCATGGCGTGAAAGTGAAGGCTGCGATCCACATCGGGCGAATTGCAGTCTGCATACCCAGCGCGTTGCTCTTTGCCCTGATTCCGATTGCAGGATGCAGCAGCGGCGCATCGATTGACGAGGGAACCACGTCCACCCCGGTCTCCTCCACCTTAAGAGGCAAAGCGATGGGCGGGCAGTACCCGGTGACGGGAGCGGAGATCCAGCTCTATGCAGCTGGTTCGACGGGGTATGGCGCCGGGGCGCAGGCCTTGCTTGCGCCGGCGCTCACGACCGGCGCGGACGGCGGTTTTACGATCACCACTTCCGATTACAGTTGTCCTTCGTCCAGCGTTCCGACCTATCTTGTGGCAACCGGAGGCGATCCGGGGCTGGGATCAAATAATCCGGCCATCGCGTTGATAGCGGCGCTTGGCCCATGCGGTGCGCTCAATTCCATCCCATATGTCGTCATCAACGAGGTCACGACCGTCGCTTCGGTTTGGGCAGCGACGCCCTTTTTTGCCCCTGGCGCACAGATTGGCACAAGCGCTACGAATTCGCAGGGACTCAGCAATGCATTCGCGAGCGCCGGCAACATCGTCTCCATCGCAACCGGCACCTCGCCGGGCGCGCATATACCTGCCGGCGCTACGGCGCCCACAGCAAAGATCTACACATTGGCCAATATTCTGGCGAGTTGTGTGAACTCGACCGGATCC
>JASHUF010000417.1 GCA_030040175.1 Acidobacteriaceae bacterium | reverse complement strand
ATGCAAATCTATCTGGATGGGGTGGCATTGCTCAGTTCGCGGTATGTCCTGTCGTCCGCCAATACAAGTCTGGCAAACGGCATCTACGTGTTTCTCAGCGTGGATAACGACGGCGTGGGCTACGCCGAACCCTTTACCGTTCAATACGTGAGGATCTGGCAGGCGGAATAACGTTGCAGGCTCAGGCGGGCTGGTCTGTTGCGTCAGCTCGCGCCAATTGGGTAGCGGGTCAAACCGGCCCGCTACCTAACTTCGAGTTATTGGGAACAGGACGGAAGTACAACAGAAAGTTAAGTCCCAGAACCATTGGCCGGAGATGGAAATCATGAATCGGGACTCTCACCTTTAACGCAAAGAAACTCAACGGAGGCGCTGAAAATGACGAAATCGAAGAACGCTGGCTGGCCTCAAGAGCCGGACCAGGCAAAACCAACGATCCATCGGGGCATCATCGGCATCGCCCTTTTGTTCCTCGCCGCGCTGTTCGTGCCTCAACCGTTCTCCGCGCAGACCACCACGGGAAGCATTCAAGGGACCGTCACCGACGCGTCCGGCGGCGTGATCCCGGGCGCAACGGTAAAGGCTACGAGCACGGCGACAGGGCAGTCCGCGACGGCGGCCACCACCGGGGCAGGATTCTACGTTTTGCCGGCGCTGCCTCCAGGAGAGTACACGGTGGATTTCAGTGCGCCGGGCTTTGAACATGTCCGTCAAGAGCACGTCAACGTCGGCCCGATTTCTACCGTGGGCCTGAATATGACCCTGAAGGTTGGAGCGGTGACGGCCGAAGTCGTCATCACCTCGGCGCCCCCCGCGCTGGACACCGAAAATGGGACTTTGGACGCAACCATTCCAGCAGATACTTACGAGGCGCTTCCCGCGCCCATGAGCAACGCGCCCAAGAGTCCCTTTTATTTTTCTCAGCTCTTGCCAACCGCAGGGTCAGCCTTCGGCGGGGACCAGATCACGCTCACCGGTGGTGTAGCCGGCGCCACGATCCTGTACATGAACGGCATGCAGGTCATCAACCCGGTACTGGCGGGCGACGAACGAAACATCAATTACAACACCAACCCTGAGGACGTGGCATCGTTTCAGGCCATACTCACCGGAATTCCCGCATACTACACAGGCCAGGGCGTCATCAACCTGGTGTCCAAGTCGGGTACGAACGAAATCCACGGCGACGTCTACGAGAACATTAGAAATACCGTATTCGACTCCCCAGGGGTTTTCTCCCTAGGGGTGGTGCCCGTCGATCATCAGAACGAGTACGGCGTCTCTGTTGGCGGGCCAATCCTGAAGGACCGGCTGTTTGCCTTCTTCAACACCGACCGCTTCGATCTCACCAACGCCGCCACGCCCGGCTTTGCCACCATCCCCACGACCGCCGAGCAGACCGGCGACTTCAGCCAGACTGGATTTGCACCGGTCTACGATCCTACGACGACCTATACGGATGCGAACGGCAACTTACAGCGCTGCCAGTTCGGCCAGACCTTGCAGGTAATTGGCGGCGTTGGGGCCTGCACTGGCACTCCCACCAACGTGATTCCCTCCGGCCGCATTTCTGGTATCTCCCAGACGCTCGAGACAGCCTGGCCGGCCCCAAGCAACGGGAATATTGAAAACAATTACCTCAGTTCCCTGACCAGCGGGCAAATATCGCGTCAATACACAGGCAAGCTGGACGCCAAGATCAACGACCGGAACCATGCCTATTTTCTGGTGCAGCAGGGATACCTGGCTTATACCGGCGCCCAGGGATCGGTATTGCCCGCCAATATAGGCAGCGCTCCAACCAGCACAGATGAGGCTTGGGGTATCCAGATTGGCGAGACATGGACAATCAAGCCAAACCTGGTGAATCTCTTCGGGGTGGGTTGGGACCGGATGTACAGCCCCGTCGTCAACTCAACCGAGGGCACAGCCTGGCCTTCGAAGGCAGGACTTACCGGCCTGCCCAGTGGAGCCAACGTGCAGGATGCGTTCCCCCCTTTAAACTTCACCGGGCCCGAAGCTCCGTCGGCTGAGGCGGGCTTCTCGAACCATAGCTATCTCGATGCCAACAACATGCTTCTTGTCCAGGACAACATCGTGTGGACCTGGGGCAAGCACAGTCTGACGGCGGGCGGCGTGGCCCACATCGCCCAGGATAATGCCACTACGCAAAACGAAGTTGCGTTCAATTTCGTTAACCTTGAGACAGCCAACTTTTGCCCGGACTCGGGGATTGGCTACGGCGGGCAACAGTGTGCGCTGGGGACGCCCGACGGCTCAACCGGCAATCCCTATGCCAGCTATCTGCTGGGCCTGGTAGACAATGCCAACGCGTCAGACAACGCATTTCCGTCGACCTCGGGAAGATGGAGCGACTACGCGATGTACGTGCAGGACGACTGGAAACTGACGCACCGCCTGACTCTGAACCTCGGCCTGCGATACAACCTCGCGCTTCCCTACCATGAGGCCCACGATCACTTGTCGTGGTTCAACGCCACGCTTGCCAATCCGGCCATCGATGGGTTTCCCGGAGCGCTTCAGTTCGCCGGGAGCGGGACCGACAGTTGCAATTGCTCGTCGCGGGTCCAGGTGCATGACCTGGAATTCGATCCGAGGTTCGGCTTCGCCTACGCGCTCGATCCCAAGACGGTAGTCCGGGGATCCTTCGGCATCTATCACTTCCTGGGCACCTCGCTCAGCGGCTCCGACCTGGACGGAACAGGTCTTTTGGGATACTCCGCCGCACCCAACTTTTCCAGTACGGATGGCAGCATTGACCCCGCTTTCAACTGGCAGTCGGGATTTGCGGGCTACACCGGGTCGTCGTTCCCGGCCTACACCCTCCCGCCGTTCTTCGATCCGACGCTCAACACCGGATTTAACGCCCTGAGCGCCGGGAGCCCTGTTACTGGCGGCGCCGTCACTTATGACCGTCCCGCCACCGCGGGCCGGATGTCCTATACCGAGACCTGGAATTTCACCGTAAGCCGCGAGCTCTCACCATCGGTCGTCGTGCAGACCAGCTACCTCGCTAACGCGTCCCATCAACTCACGCTAGACGAAGCCTCGTGCTGCGGCGGAGGAGCGCAGAGCCAGCTGCCGCTGAAGTACCTGACGCCGGCTATGGCCGCCCTGTTGAACGCGCAGACCACCGACCCGAATTGGCCAAGCGAGCTGGCAGCAGCGCAAGGACTGTTCCCCGGCATCGCCCTGCCCTATGCCAATTTCCAGGGCTCCATCGCGCAAATGCTGAAGCCCGACCCGCAATACGGAGTGGTCGGCGATCCGTATGCGGAAGGCGGCGACGCACACTTTGAAGCCTGGCAGACATCGGTGGAGAAAAAGATGTCGAATGGGCTGCAGTTCATGGCGTCTTACGTCTGGTCTAAGCTTATCGACGATTCGGAGGGCGCCGTTCTCGGCTGGGGTAACAACGGCCTCCGTTCCGCCTGGAACATAAGCCAGGATCGCGCCATCTCCAATAACGATGTGCCGCACGCGATCAAAGCGCTATGGATGTACACGCTGCCTGCCGGCAGAGGACACCTGGTCGGCGGCCAGAATGCCGTGACGGACGCACTCCTGGGCGGCTGGCAAGTCTCCGGCGATAACACCTACACGGACGGCGAGCCTCTGGGCATCATGTGGGGCAACGGTTGTGACTGCGTTACCGGTGAAGACTATGGCTGGGCAGACTACAACCCCAGCTTCACCGGCAGCATAAGGATGAATGGGAAGTTTGGAAGCGGAAATCCCTCCGAGACGCAGTACCTCAACCCCAACGCCGTCCAACCCCCGCCGACCAATGGCTTCGGAGACACGCCCCGCAACATGGCATTCGGCCTCCGCAATAATTGGAATCTGAATGAGGATGCGAGCGTCACCAAGGGCTTCAGGATCACGGAACGGTTCAATCTCCGTCTTAAGCTGGATGCCTTCAACCTTTTCAACCGCACCGTCTTTGGAGGGATCAATACTTACGGCCCCAACGCGCCGGGCGGCTTTGGCTATGTGACCAGTCAGAACAACACGCCGCGAAGAATGCAGTTCGAAGCCTATATCAACTTTTAACTGCTGCACTGCTTACCTTAACTGGGGCCGTCCGGCATTCGAGCGGCCCCATGCATTTCTTACGCGCACAACGAAGATCCCGCCCTCGGAGTGAAATAGGCGAGAGTGGACAAAATAACTGGAGTGGTGGAAGCCTCTAGAACTGGTTGCATAAATGGCTTTGTAAAAGGGCCCGGCTTCCCGGGGCCCCCAGCGACAGGTCTTCGTCGCTGGGGTGGCTTGAGCCGGGCCGCAAAGGCCGCATAAACGTTGGGGGCTTTAGCCCCTGAGGGACACTACGCAACAGCCTGAGGCCATTGATGCAACCAACTCTGGGACCTACGACACCCTGAAATTGCAATAGGCCATCCGGTGTCGAAGCCGGACGCCGATGGGCTGCGCCCTATGGTGTTATGGCCGCGGCACGCACCTCCTTCGGCCAATCTGTTCCATCGCCCACGCGGTGTATGCCGAGGCCGGGGTGAGAGCGTATGCGCAGCGGAAGCCGGTATGCGTGGCGGCTCAAGAACGTCACGGAACCAAGTATGTAGTTTTCTCACTTGCAGGCTCATGAGGACATGCAAATGGCCAAGATCGGTCGCCGCGAAATGTTGCGAAATTCACTCGGATTTTCCGGTGCTCTTTTAGGCGCCCGCTGGGCGCAATCGTTACAGGCCAGTTCCATACCTTCCGGGCGGTTGACCTGGAAAGATAGCGCCGTGCAGACAGCCGATGGAAGCGCTCCCGCCACGTATTTTGACGCGGGCCGTTTTACCTCGCTTTTCGATCTGCTCGAACGCACCGTGATCGGGAACCGGTCAGAGCACCTTTACCGGGGCGAAATCATTCACACCAATCCCACCTGGGTCAGAGACCACATTCACGAGATGAAGGGGTACAAGTTCTGGGAGAGCGATCTGAGCACGTTTATTGATACGCTCATAAGCCTCCAGCAGCCGGATGGCTTCTTTTATGAGATGCTGGTCGATCTGCAGGAAAATCCCGACAACCCGCACCCCACCTTCGTGACGGAAAAGTTCCGCCGCATCGATGCCGCCAACAAGGTTGCGTGGGTGCGGCTCGAACTGGAAGCCGACGTGGAATATCTCATGGTCGAAGGCGCCCACAACATCTGGCAGGCGACCGGGGACCTCGACGCCATGAAGCGCAGACTGCCGGCTCTCGATCGCGGCCTGCGCTATTGCTTCACTGACCCAACTCGTTGGGACGCCCAGCACGGCGCCCTCAAGCGCACCTTCACCATCGATACCTGGGACTTCACCTACGGCGTGTCCCCCTCTAACCGGCGAATCGATCCAGGCATGCCCATGGGGATCATGCACGGCGACAACAGCGGCCTCTACCAGGCGTGCCGTCAGTTGGCTGCGATGTACCGTGCCGCCGGCGAGCCTGACCGCGCGCAGGAGTGGGAGCAAAAGGGCGCCGACCTGCGCGACCGCGTTAACCGGCTCTGCTTCAACGGGCGCTTTTATACCCATCAGATTCTGCTTCAGCCGGTGGACACAGGAGTGAACGAAGAAGATATTCTGTCGCTCTCCAATACTTACGACATCAACCGGGGCCTGCCTACGCATGAGATGGCGCTGAAGATTCTCGACGAGTACGCGCACCGCGGCAAGGAGCGCGAACCAACCGACTTTGCGGAGTGGTTCTCCATCGATCCCCCGTATCCGCAATTCGGCCCCTATAAGGCGGGCCAGTACATCAATGGGGGCATCGCCGGATTCGTCGCCGGCGAACTCGCGAAAGCTGCCTTCGAGCACGGACGGGAGTCCTACGGCGCCGACATCCTGGACCGCGTGGAGAAGATGGTCGCCCGGGACGGAGCTATCCATTTTCTCTATACCCCAGAGGGAAAGGACCAGGGTGGCGGGCCATCCGGCTGGAGTGCCGCGGCCATCCAGTCGGCTATGATTGAAGGCCTGGCAGGCATTCGCGACGAGGATGTTCTCTTTCGCCGGGTCACCGTCAGTCCCCGCTTTGTCGCGGCCGGTATCGACCATGCTGAGGTATGCATGCGCTATGGTCCCTCGAACGCCTGGATGGCGATCAACTA
>JASHUF010000416.1 GCA_030040175.1 Acidobacteriaceae bacterium | reverse complement strand
CTGATCTCGACAAGAACGGCCGGGGGGAGGGCCGCCGGGGACGCGCCCGGAGGCGAAAACGCCGCTTCGTAGTTGCGCACAAAGCGCCCGAGCACAGCAAGACGGACAGGATGGTCCGCGAGCGGAAGCTCTTCCCCAAGGGGCGTGAATGCACGGACAAGCTCCTCGAATCGGCCCTGCGCCTGCAGCCCGCCGGGGAGACCCAGGAGCTGCGCCGCCGTCCGATTCAGCGATACCAGGATTCCTTCGCGGTCAAGGACCGCGATTCCTTCACCCAGGTTGTCAAAATAGGTGTAAAGGCTTTCGAGTGTCTGAACCGGATTCATCATTGCACCCGCAAGCCTGAGATAGAGCTGTGAAAATCTCGTCCTAATTGCGTCCCCGCCTGCCGGAAACGCCGGGAGGCTGCCGTTCGGGTCTCGCCCGGGTTTCGCCTGGACCCGGCTGGCGCCTTTCGATTCGCCGGATCGATGCGGGGGAGGGCTCAAAAGCGGGCTGCCGCACCAGGCCGCCTGAACGGCGATGCTCGTCCAAGAGGACAGCAACAAAAGCCGCCGGTCTTGAGGCATGGCGATGATGTCCGCCTGCCCGGGACAACCTGCCAGCGCCGGTCCAGGAGCGAGCCTGCGGAGACGAGGAAGAGGCTTGAGACCGTCCCCATTGCTCTCGCCCACTCGTCCTTTTCCGTTTCATCCCAAGGGAGAGCCGTCTCACGACCATACCAATTTCCGGGCGGCGCGGCGCCGGGAGTTGGACAGGGAACCGGGGCGCGGATTCAAATTGGTGGCAACAAACCAAATCGGGAAGGCCGCGTTCCCGCCCGCGTCATCTTGACGGAAACCCCCGCAGCGCCTAGACTCACAGGGGTTTGGGCCTGCGCGCGCCTGCAACCTTGGCGAAAAGCGTCGCGGCCGATGGAGAGGCTTATGCCAACGGGAAATACCGTGAGCCTGGACCAGGAGATCAACCCCTGGGAGGCGCAAAGCGCGCGGTTCGATTTTGCGGCGCGCAAGCTGAATCTGGACGAGGGGCTCTGGAAGGTTCTGCGCTCGCCCTCGCGCGAGATCATCGTTCACTTTCCCGTGACCCTGGACAACGGGCAGATTGAGATGTTCACCGGCTTCCGGGTGCAGCACTCCATGGCGCGCGGTCCGTGCAAGGGCGGCATCCGCTACGCCCCGGACGTGACCCTGGACGAAGTGCGCGCGCTGGCCAGCTGGATGACCTGGAAGTGCGCGGTGGTGAACATTCCCTTCGGCGGGGGCAAGGGCGGTGTCATCTGCGACCCCAGGAACATGAGCCGCGGCGAGCTGGAGCGGCTCACGCGCCGGTACACCTCGGAGATCATCGAGTTCCTGGGACCGGAAAAAGACGTTCCCGCACCGGACGTGAACACCAACGAGCAGACCATGGCATGGATCATGGATACCTACTCCATGCACATGCGCCAGACGGTGACCAGCGTGGTGACGGGCAAGCCGATCAATATCGGCGGCTCGCAGGGGCGCATCGAGGCCACCGGCCGGGGCGTGATGGTGGTTTGCGACGAGAGCCTGCGCTACCTGAACATGCCCGTGGACGGCTGCCGTGTGATCATCCAGGGATTCGGCAACGTGGGCTCCAACGCCGCGCGGCTGATGAAGGAGCATGGCTACAAGATCATCGGCGTGGCGGAGAAAGACGGCGGCCTCTACAACGCCTCCGGCATCGACGTGCACCAGTTGATCGAGTACAAATACCGCAACGACTCGATCCTGAGCTTCCCCGGTGCCGAAGCTGCGCCGGCCGACGAACTGCTGGTGAGCGACTGCGAGGTTCTGATTCCGGCGGCGACGGAGAACGTGATCACCAGCCGCAACGCCGACAAGGTGAAGGCGCGCATCGTGGTCGAGGGCGCCAATGGTCCCACCACCGCGGTCGCCGACGAGATTCTTGCCGAGAAGCGCGTCTTCGTCGTGCCCGATATTCTGGCCAACGCCGGCGGCGTGACCGCCAGCTACTTCGAGTGGGTGCAGGACCGGCAGGGGTACTTCTGGAAAGAAGCCATCGTGAACGAGCAGCTGGAGACCATTCTGCGCGACAGCTTCGACGACGTGGTGCGCTACGCCGAAGCCCACAATGTGAATAACCGCATCGCGGCCTACATGCTGGCCATTGATCGTGTGGCCTTCACCATCAAGCAGCGCGGCATTTACGCCTGAAAGCGGCGCCCTGAAGATTCTTCGTACACCCGCGGGATGGTTACCATCCCGCTTTTCTTTTGCTGCGCTGAAACTATTCTGCGCGCCGCGCGTCTTTGCCTATAGGAAGAAGATAAGGAGCTTAAAATGAATGGGTTAAAAGTGACGAGCCTGGTGCTCGCGTGTGCCCTCTTTGCGCCCGCTCTGGCGAGCGCCAAGTCGAAACCCCTGGATCCGGCTACCGTGCATGCGCGCATCGCCAGGCGCGGCGTGGGCAGTTGGATCTGCGTGCGGGAAAACAATGGAATTTCCCTGGTTGGCCGGATTGTCAACATTGGCGACGAT
>JASHUF010000044.1 GCA_030040175.1 Acidobacteriaceae bacterium | reverse complement strand
GGTAGGGAGGAGTCTTGTATCAGGGCATGGCTTCAGCCGTGCCGCAAAAGCTGCACAAAATCGCGGCCTTTAGCCTCTGAGGCGCGTTTTCTCATCGCCATGGGCCATTGATGCAACCAGTTCTAGTGTCCTGTTTCTGAGGTCCACAACATAAATTCCGCTGTCATCCTGAGCGAACGCGCGCCCCAAACGCTTTTCGGGGTCCCCAAAGAGCGTTCTTTGCTCTTTGGGGCCGAGTTTGGGGGTGGTGAGCCGAAGGATCTGCTTTTCTCGGCCTCGAAGGATGACACGAACTTCTGGCACGCCACCCTAGTGTCCTGTCCCTGAAGTTCGCAACATCAATTCCGCCGTCATCCTGAGCGAACGCGCGCCCCAAACGCCTTTCGGGGTCCCCAAAGAGCGTTCTTTGCTCTTTGGGGCGGAGTTTGGGGTGGTGAGTCGAAGGATCTGCTTTTCTCGGCCTCGAAGGATGACACGAACTTTTGGGACGCCACATTAGATAAGTGGCCCCGTAGCTCAGGTGGCCCCGGCCCGCCAGGGCCGGAACGGAATAAGACCAGCAGTTTCCTGCAACTGCTGCGACAATATCGACAAGGGGCCCCGTAGCTCAGGTGGCCCCGGCCCGCCGGGCCGGAACGGAATAAGACCAGCAGTTTCCTGAAACTGCTGCGACAATATCGATAAGGGGCCCCGTAGCTCAGGTGGATAGAGCAGCAGTTTCCTAAACTGCGTGTCGGAAGTTCGAATCTTCCCGGGGTCACCAGCTCATTCCGCTGGGAAGCGCGATGCGCGAAGGCGGCCAGGCCATCACCACAAACTCTCCCGGCGTTGCGGGCGTCTTCAGCCGGGGCTGGCAGTCGGGATCGTGGGCGACGGATCCGGTGCGCAGCACATCCTGCACCCGGGCGTACTGGAAGCCGGAGTCCGGCTGGGTGAAGCCGGGGCTGCCCTGGCACATGTCGAGATGGATCGCGTTCTCGGTAATCTTCGAGCCGTCGTTGTCCAATCCCTTGCCGATTTCAACGATGGTCGCTCCCTGCGGGACCTGGATGGAGCCGAGTCCGTCCTTATCGATGGCCAGATTGGTCCAGAACGGTCCATCCGAAAGAGCGACGCGGCGCCGGCCGTCGGGCATCGATGCATCCTCAACGTAAAACGCAATGCTCACCATCTTGTTGCGGATGGGCTTACCGGTTTTGGCTTCGACCAGGCGAATGGTCATGGTTTGCGCTGCACCGGCGGGCGCCCACAGCGCTGCGCCGGCCAAAACGGCGATTGCCCACCGCAGAAGACGCTCGAGAGTCATGGCGCACACGCTCCCATGCCGGGGTCCTTTTCTATCCACAGTTTTGCCCAGAATACGCCCGCCCATGGGACACGCTCAACGTGACTTTCGTCCGCAGTCCGCGGCCGGACCGCGTTGAATGGCGCCTCCTCGCCGCGCTTTTTGACTCGCCCGCGTCCCGGCGCGTATAAGTGTGGATGTCATGGATACTGCTTCCATGACGTGGTCGCCGCGGCCTCCGGGCTGCGGCTCAACAAATTCAGCAATCGCCAGGATGCTCGGGAAGGCGGTGAAAATCCGCCACTGCCCCGCAACTGTGAGCGCGCCCGCGGCTGAGCCCGTCCCCTAGAGGGGAAGGCAGCTCGCGGGAACCCAGCCACGGCCCTTCGCCGCAACGCGAAGAAGACCGCCAAGCCACTGGAGCTGAGCCGTTTCCGGTTCGACTCTGGGAAGGCGGCTGGACCACGCGCAAGTCAGGAGACCGGTCTTCGGCGTTCCAACCGCTTTCCCGTTCCGAGGGGGACGAAGGAGCCATTATGACTGTCTCTTCATTCCGGCGTGCGTGGCTGGGCCGGGTTCCATCGAAAATTTCCGCTGTTCTGCTTCTCGCCGCCTTCGCCTGCGCGTGCAGCGCGGCTTCCATCCGCGGTGTGGTCTCTGACTCCACCGGCGCCAAGGTGACCGGCGCCAACGTGGCGCTGCTCAGCAAAGGGCAGGTGGTTGCCTCCGCCGTTTCCGCGGCCGACGGCAGCTTCACTTTGACCACCGGCGCCAGCGGCCATTTCTTCCTGGTGGTCACGGCCTCCAGCTTCCGTCAGCTGCAGACCCCGGATTTCTATGCCCGGCAGTTCGACTCCGTCGAGCGCGACGTGGTGCTCGAGCCCGCGTGGGCGCGCGCGTCGATCGTGGTGACCGCAACCGGCACGCCCACCCCGCAGCCGCAAACCAGCTCTGCGACCACGGTGCTGAGCCCGCTCGATCTGGAGCTGCGGAACGAATTCACCAGCGTGCTGCGGCTGATGCCGGGAACCTTTGTGGCGCAGACGGGCGAGCGCGGCGCGCAGACTTCGCTGTTTGTGCGCGGCGGCGACTCCGACGACTCGAAGATTCTGCTCGACGGCGACGATGCCGGCGACCTGGGCGGGCAATTCGATTTCGGCCCGCTCGCAACCACGGCCGTCGAAAGCGCCGAAGTCTACCGTGGGCCGGACTCTGACCTGTACGGCGCCGGCGCCGACAGCGGGGTGGTGAGCCTGACCACCCCGCACGGCACCACGAGCTTTCCCTCGCTGATCTTTCACGGTGAGGCCGGCAACTTCTACACCTCAGACGAGGAGCTGGACCTCTCCGGCGCGCGCGGCAAATTCGATTACCTGGGCGCCTTCAACTGGTTCCAGACGGGCAATTCCCTGCCCAACGACGAGTACCACGTGTCCACGGCGGCGGCCAACATCGGCTGGTCGCCCACGGGCAGCACGCAGATTCGCGGAACCGCCCACTACGGCGTGGACGCGACCGGCGTGCCCAACACGTGGGATTTTTATCACGTGGCCGACGACGCGACGCAGAAGGACCAGAACATTTATG
Organism: Acidobacteriaceae bacterium; assembly: GCA_030040175.1. Lineage (GTDB taxonomy): Bacteria > Acidobacteriota > Terriglobia > Terriglobales > Acidobacteriaceae > Telmatobacter. Next base: position 7,563 of record JASHUF010000044.1, on the reverse strand, counting down.
TGAGCGCGTCGCTCTCCAACCAGACCACGGCGAGCTTTCACAACGAACTCCGCTACGGGCTGACGCGCAAGCGCGAGCAATACCATCAATGGGCTCCCGAAGGAACCTGCATACCCGCGGGAGGCTGCGGCGGACCGGGAATTCCGCCCACGTACAGCGGCGCTAATTATTACGGAATGCCGGTCACCATCGTGGGCGCCAACGGATACAGCGCTTCGGGACAGGCATTGCTCGACTATAGCTGGGACGATGGTGCGGCTTATCCCTCCGAGTCGCAGCAGGTGAACAACCGCGATCAGGTCATCTATCGCGGCGATCTCACCTTCACGCCGCATCTGGGCGGGCTGATCGGTTTCCAGTACGAAGACGAGCGCGGCGCGGAAACCTACTACCCGTCCGTGGAGCGCACCAACTACGATTACATTGTTGCGGTGCACGGCGATTTCAAGAACCGCTTCTATTACACTCTGGGCGGCAGCCTGGAGCGCTACTCTCTCTTCGGCACGCAGACTCCGCTGCGCGCCGGCGTCAGCTACTACGTCTTGCGGCCGCGCAGCGGCGTCTTCAGCGGCACGCGCGTGTTGGGCAACTTTGGTGAAGCGGTGCGCGAGCCCTCGCTGGCGCAGCAGGAGGAGTCGCTGTATGCGTTTCTTGAGGCGAACGGCGGGCAATCCACCATCTCCGCGCTGAACCTCCATCCCATCGGCGCGCCGCAGTCGCGCACTTACGAGGCGGGCGTGGAGCAGACCTTTCTGAGCGAGCACATCGTTTTCCGCACCAGCTATTTTCACAACGAATTCGGGCGCGAGATCGAAGGCGTAGGGCTGGACCTGGTGCCGGAGCTCCTGCCGAGTCTCACGCCGGCCGAGCAACAGGCGCTCGAATCAACTCTGCAGGCGGACGGCGCTTTCGAGCTGGACCTGAATTCCGAGGCCTTTCGCGCGCAGGGCGTGGAGGCATCCGTCGAAAGCGGAATCGGCAAGAACCTGTTTTTCCGCGGCGGCTACACCTATCTCGACGCGGTGGTGCAGCGTTCCTTCACCAATGACGACGAGGCTCTGCTCGGGCCCATCCCCACTTTCGACGGCATTCCCGTGGGCCCCTACTCGCCGCTCACGGGCGCAAGGCCGTTTCGCCGGCCGCCGCACACGGGCTATTTTTCGGCCACCTACGCCGAGCGCAAGCTCACCGGCATCTTCAACGCGGCCTTCTCCAGCCGCAGCGATGACTCTACGTTTCTCGAGGACGAGGACGAGAACGGCGGCAATTCCCTGCTTCTGCCCAACCGCAATCTCGATTTCGCCTACGCCAAGCTGGACCTGGGCGGGAGTTTCCAGCTGCTCAAATGGCTCGACGTGTATGCCATGGGCGAAAACCTGCTCTCGAACCAGCACCTCGCGCCCATCGGCTATGTGAGCCTGCCGGCCAGCGTACGCGCCGGCCTGCGCATCGAGTGGGGCATCGGAAGCGGCCGTTAACCTTAACGCATTTTCTGAGTAGCTGTATCCCGAAGACGGAAGGCAGAGTCGACGCGACCAACAGGGAGCGGCGACCTTACGAGGAAATGAAAAGGACACAGTAACTCAGAAAATGCCGTAAAGCATTTCTCCTTCTGCTGTACACCGAAGCCACCGAGGTCAGGTGCCGGTTTCAACAAGAAATCGGCACTCCGCAAAGGGCAAGAAGACGGCTATATCCGAAGGAGAAGTGCCTTGGAGGGCGCTGGGAGATTGCCGCCGCGCTCTTTTCCGGCGCGCAGCCTGCGACGCATCCGCTTGCCAAACCCGCTGTTGCGCGCGAAGAAAGATTTCCACACGGCACCAGCCGGCATAACAGCGATGACACAAACGGGTGATGGACTGAGTTACCGGAGTGGGTTACCTTCGTACTTGAGAATCACTTCTTTGCTGTTGAAAACACAGTGGAAATCCCACTAAGGTGAACTTTTCCTGGTAATTGCATTTGTGGTTCGGTTGCCTTTATCCGACGCCCCGAGGTGTATTGTATGGTTTGCCCGAAGTGCCAGTCGAGCTCAGTCTCCGTCTTTCCCGCAGAAATCCGGCTTTATCGCAGTACCTCGCGCATATTGAGCCACCCTCCCCTTACGCCGTCGCCGGACATTCAGGTATGCATCGACTGCGGCTGGAGCGAGTTTGCCATTCCGCGATCTTACCTGTCGGCAGGTTGGTTGCGGCCGCTGCGGCCGCAGGCAGTTCCCAGCGCCCCTTCGATCACGCCGTCGATCGGGCACGCGAAGATCGCCATCGCCAGCTAGGGCTTGTTAACACTATTAGCACGGCGCTCTTCAGACGCAGAGCTTAACCGCGGCCTTGAAGAATCTCGGCCGGCCGCAAAAGGAGCCCTCAGCCAACGCTGAGGGCTTTTCTGCTTCAGCGCAAGCGCCAGGGTTCTCGAGCGTTCCCGCACCGCGGGAAAAATCTTAACTCGTGGAGATCCTCTGAAAGTCGAACTCCAACCGGACCAGTCCCTTGCCGGAGGAACCGCGTGAACCCGGCAACGAGCCGTTGGCCGATGTGAACTTGGTAATCAGGGCGTTCGTGAGCGTGATCCTCTCCACCACCAGTTCCCCTTTCCCGCCACCGGAGCTCCCTGACTTGCCGGGGCTTGGAGAGCTCACTTGAGGTAGATGGGCCGCGCGGTAATTGTCGATGATGCTGTTGCTCAGGATGATCCGGGGAACATTCGTCTCTTTGGGAGTTCCTCCGCTGCTCCCGGGGTAAATTGCGATGATCACCTCGCTCAGGACTTCACTGTTGCAGTATGCCTGGAAAAGTTGCGCGTCCGACAGCCCCACCTCTTTCCTGACCGCGATGGGGTTGTGCCGGCGTTTGCCGACGGGCTGGCCGGACTTCGCATCGAGCGGGGCAATGGTTTGAAATTCGAAGGAGGTCAACTCGATATAGTCGTTGCGTCCCTTGGTTTTCCTGGGTTCGCCTAGGATTTTGCCCTGCTTGGTCCCCTTGATAGTCATGTAGAACTTCTGTGCCATGGCGGGTCTCCTCGGAAATAGTGCGGAAGAGGCGTCTTTCGTTACCGCGTGGCCCGGCTGGCGATCGCTGCTGCGTGAATCCGGGGAATGAGAGTGTACGATTGGAGGCGTTCGCCGCCGCTAAAGCATTTCTCCTTCTGCTGTACACCGGAGCCACCGAGGTCAGGTGCCGATTTCAACAAGAAATCGGCACCCCGGAAAGCGCCGAAAACGGCTCTATCCGAAGGAGAAATGCCTTAACGGAGGATGCGGCCCAGAGATCGCAAGCGAATTGGTGAGAATGCTACTACATCCCGGAGCGGATGAAAAGCACAAAGCCCCCCGGCCGAAGCCGGAGGCCTTTGGCATGTTTTGAAATTCGATCACGTCCAGCCGCAAGTCCAAATCGTCTGCAGCTCAGAGCGGAACCTTCTCGAGCGGCGCGATAAATCCGATACCCGGAACATTGAGCCTGTGGAGCTCCGTGTCGTTGGTGATGAACAGATCGACACCGCAATGGGAGGCGCATGCCAGTTGGATAGCGTCAGCATTGCGAAGCTTGTGCGTGGCGCGCAACGAGGCGTAGCGCCAGGCGACGGATGCGTCGAAGCTGACGATTCGCGCCGCTGTGCGGATCGCGCGGTCATACTGCTCGATCAATGAAGCCTGTCCGAGCTTCGTGGGCTTGACCAAGACCTCTCCAAGCGTCATCGCCGATGTAACAATTTGGTCTCCGCGATCGATCATCCGCTTGCGAATCGCCAGCACTCGGCTGCGAAACGGCTCAACGCCCTCGAACATGTAGATGAAGAGATTCGTATCGAAGAAGACCTTGCTCAAATGTCTTCCCTCCGCAGATTCTCGACGTACTCGTCGGCATGTTCGTCGGCCCAGATGTGTTTGCCGGAGCCGATGAGACGGATGAGAGGATCGTCGTCGTAGTTCGCAGCCCCCGGCGGAGGCTGTTTTGAGATCCAATCGCCGTACCAGTCAAGAAGCGAAATATATTCTGGCAAGACCTTCTCGCGCTCTGGCATATGTTTGGTTAGCTTTCCCATTTGCCGCAAAGAATGAACGGGATCGTCCGGCCGAAAAAGGCGAAGGTAGCCAGGACGGGTTTCAAAGAGCATCCGGTAACGAGTCGATGAAGGCGGGACATTCGCAACCATGTGCTCTTTGAGATGAGCGTGAATCGAAGTCCGCTTTAGCCCCGTATCGAGACCAGAATCCGCGAGCTTTTTTCTGATCTCTTCCCTTGTAAAGTCTTGGCGATCAGGAAGATCGCGGTGAAGCATTGCCACCGCCAGCCAGATGCGATCAGCCAGGAGAAGATCGATGCCAGTGGAAACCAGGAGAGTACCTCGCGCGGAAAGGTCCGCAATTAGGAATATATCATATATTCCTAGGAATAGGAAATCCTCCTTGAAAAAGCACAGAAAAAAAGGCCCCCGGCCGAAGCCGGAGGCCTTTGGTCTTTCGCCCAGTCAAAGTCCAGGATCAGGCGCCTTCCTGCTGACCCCTGAAACCTGATCCCTGACCACTGTTTAATACATGCCGTCCATGCCGCCGCCGTGGCCGCCGGCCGCCGGAGCCGCTTTGGGCTCGGGCAGCTCCACCACCAGGGCTTCAGTGGTGAGCAGCAGGGCCGCGATCGACGCCGCGTTCTGCAGCGCCGTGCGCGTCACCTTGGTGGGATCGATGACGCCGGCCTTCACCAGGTCTTCGAACTGGCCGCTGAGCGCGTTGTAGCCGTAGTGCGGTTCCTTGGAATCGAGAACCTTGGCCACCACCACGGCGCCCTCTTCGCCGGCATTGCCGACGATCTGGCGCAGAGGCTCTTCGAGCGCGCGGAGCACGATCTGGGCGCCGATCTTCTCGTCGCTCTCGAGGGTGCCGATCAGCTTCTCCACCGCGGGAACGGCGCGCACCAGGGCGACGCCGCCTCCGGGAACGATGCCCTCTTCGACTGCGGCGCGGGTTGCGTGCAGCGCGTCTTCCACGCGGGCCTTCTTCTCCTTCAGCTCGGTCTCCGTGGCTGCGCCCACCTTGATGATGGCCACGCCGCCCACCAGCTTGGCCAGCCGCTCCTGCAGCTTCTCCTTATCGTAGTCGGAGGTGGTCTTCTCGATTTGAGACCGGATCTCCTTCACGCGGCCCTCGATCTCGCTGGCCTTGCCGGCGCCGTCGACAATGGTGGTGTTGTCCTTGTCGATGGTCACGCGCTTGGCCTTGCCCAGATCCTCAAGCTTCACGCCTTCGAGCTTGATGCCCAGATCCTCGGTGATGGCCTTGCCGCCGGTGAGGACAGCGATGTCGCCCAGGATGGCCTTGCGGCGATCACCGAAGCCGGGAGCCTTGACGGCCGCCACGTTCAGCGTGCCGCGCAGCTTGTTCACCACCAGCGTGGCCAGAGCCTCACCCTCCACGTCCTCAGCGATGATCAGCAGCGGCTTGCCGCCGCGGGCAACCTGCTCGAGCAGCGGCAGCAGATCCTTCATGGCGCTGATCTTCTTCTCATAGATGAGAATGTAGGGGTCGTCGAGCACCGCCTCCAGCCGCTCGGCGTCGGTGACGAAGTAGGGGCTCAGGTAGCCGCGGTCGAACTGCATGCCGTCCACGGTTTCGAGGCCGGTGTGCATGGTCTTCGACTCTTCGATGGTGATCACGCCGTCCTTGCCCACAACCTTCACGGCTTCGGCGATGATAGCGCCGATCTCCTGGTCGCCGTTGGCTGAGATGGCGCCCACCTGGGCCACGGAGCCCTCGTTGACGGGCTTCGACAGCTTGCCCAGCGCGCCGTCCTCGGTCCACTTGCCGTCCTTGTCGCGGGTGCCGATCACAGCGGTGACGGCCTTCTCGATGCCGCGCTTGAGCGCCGTCGGGTTGGCGCCGGCGGCCACCGTCTTCACGCCTTCGCGGAAGATGGACTGCGCCAAGACAGTCGCTGTGGTCGTCCCGTCGCCGGCCACGTCGCTGGTCTTCGAGGCCACTTCGCGCACCAGTTGCGCGCCCACGTTCTCGAGCGGGTCCTTGAGCTCGATCTCTTTAGCCACCGTCACGCCGTCCTTGGTAATGGTGGGCGAACCGAATTTCTTCTCGATCACGACGTTGCGCCCCTTGGGGCCGAGCGTCGCCTTCACAGCGTCTGCCAGCGTGTTTACGCCGCGCAGAATCGCCTGACGGGAGTCTTCACCGTGCAGAATTTGCTTTGCCATTGTCTTCTCCAGTGATCAGTGTTCAGTGAACAGTGATCAGAATTGTTGTTCAAACTGCCGTCGTCTCAGATTGCCGGCCAGGATCGCGCAGCCATCTCGCTTCGCGCTGCCAGGGTCGTTCTGACCACTGACCACTGATCCCTGACCACTATTTCTTCACAATGCCGAGAACTTCTTCCTCGCGCATGATGAGGAATTCCTCGCCGTCGATCTTGATTTCGGTGCCGGAGTACTTGCCGAAAAGAATCCGGTCGCCCGCTTTCACATCGAGAGGGAAGACCTTGCCTTCGTCATTGGATTTGCCCTTGCCGACGGAGATCACCTGGCCCTCCTGCGGCTTTTCCTTGGCGCTGTCGGGGATGATGATGCCTCCGCGAATGGTTTCAGTCTCTTCCACGCGGCGGACGAGAATCCGGTCGTGGAGCGGGGTGAACGTAGTGGTAACGGACGTTGCTGCCATTGCTTCGCTTCTCCTTCACGCGCGGACCGGATTGCCCGGGCCGCGGGATTTGAGTGGTTAGTGATGAGTTGGAATATTGCGGGATTTGCCCCACTTCGGTCGGCGGAAAAACCGGTATGGGCGCTCCAGCACCCCGAGTGCTAGCACTCTCGCCTTCCAATTGCTAACGATAGACAAGCTTCGCACCCGTTGTCAAGAGGGTATTCGATTAAATTTGAGCGATAGTCACTCATATTCTTTGCGCTCGATCGACGACTTCGACAATCCTGCTTTGCTTTTGGCCAATCGTCCGAGCAGAGACAGGCGGTCATGCCGAAGCCTGACGGCTGCAGAGATCGGCAACACCATGATTTTGGGCGCCGGCGCGAACATTGAAGCTGTCGGCATCCCATGCGCCTGCAGCGTCTCCGTCAAGAGCTTCCTCGGCGCTCCACGGGCAAACACAACCGCCTCTCTCCGTCGAACTTCAAAAGCATTACAATGGATGCCATGCTTCGCCGTTTCCTTCCCGTCTGCACCGTTCTCGTCGCTCTCTTCGCCGTGCTTCTTCCTGCTGCGAATCTGCGCGCGCAGGACGACTCAGCAGGCTCCTCGGGCAATCGCTGGACGCGTAAATACAAGGCGCCGCCGCCCGCCTCCCGCATTCAGGTCACGGTGCTCAAAGACGACAACGGCAAACCGGTTGAAAATGCCGCGGTGATCTTTCATCCCATCCAGGGCGACAAAGACAAGGGCTACATGGAGCTCAAAAGCGACGAGGACGGAAAGGCCACGATCGACGTGATTCCGGTTGGCGACACGGTGCGGCTGCAAGTGATTGCCAACGGCTTTCAAACCTACGGCGGCGATTACAAGATCGACAAACCCGAGGTGTCGATGCAGGTGCGGCTGAAGCGGCC
>JASHUF010000415.1 GCA_030040175.1 Acidobacteriaceae bacterium | reverse complement strand
CGCGCCTCGAGCTCGATGGAGTCGGCGATCACCTCGCGCGACACCAGCGAGGCCTTCATGCCCTGCGTGCCCATGGTTATGCCGTCGGAGATGGTGATGGTGTTGAACTCCATGGGCGTGCCGCCGGCCTCGCGAATGCCTTCCTTGAGCGCCTCGGCGATGGCGCGCAGGTGCACGTTGCAGGTGCCGATCTCGGTCCAGGTATTGGCAACGCCGATGATGGGCTTGTGCAGGTCTTCCTTCTTGAATCCCGAGCCGCGCAGATACGAGCGCGCAGCCGCCCGCGCCGGGCCTTCGGTCAGTGGAATCGAATTGCGTTTGCCGTCGATAGTCATTGGCTCTTCGCTTCGCTCATCGCCAGGCTCCTAGCTGTTAGCTTCTAGCTCCTAGCTGGTTTGTGCTGCAGTTAAATGCTTCAGTGCGTGGGGAACAATGAAATCAATTGCCGCTTTCGGCGCCCACACATGTTGTTTGTTCCAGCAGGATGAGCTAGAAGCTAAAAGCTAGGAGCTAGTAGCTGCTTTTGCTTTCAGCCATCCCGCCTCCTCATGCCGCTTCTCGAAGGCATCGAGTTCCGCCGCGTGCCGCAGCGTCAGGCCAATATCGTCGAGCCCTTCGAGCAGGCAGAACTTGCGGAAGGGATCGATTTCGAACGATGCCTTGAAGCCGCGGCCGTCGGTCACGCTCTGCTCCTCGAGCGAGACCGTGAGCCGATAGTTTGGAATTTTTTGTGCGTTCTGAAGAAGAGTCTCGACTTCGCTCTCCGGAAGCCGCACCAGGACGATGCCGTTCTTGCCCGCGTTCGAGAAAAAGATGTCGGCGAAGGTGGGCGCGATCACGACACGAAAGCCGTAATCGGAGAGCGCCCAGGCAGCGTGCTCGCGGCTGGAGCCGCAGCCGAAGTTCTTGCCCGCGATGAGAATCTGCGCGCCCCGGTAGCGCGGGTCGTTGAGCACAAAATCGGCCACCGGCTCGCCATCGGGCGTCTGCCGCCAGTCAAAGAAGAGAAAATCGCCGTAGCCGGTGCGCTCGATGCGCTTTAAAAACTGCTTGGGAATGATCTGGTCGGTGTCGACGTTGGTGCGGTCGAGCGGCGCGGCCAGCGCGGTGAGTGTCTTGAACGGTTGCATTACGCGTTCACCTCCTCGCGTGCCGTCTCATGCACGGGCCAGTCGCGGATATCGACAAAGTGCCCGGCGATGGCGGCTGCGGCGGCCATCTCCGGCGAAACCAGGTGTGTGCGCCCGCCGCGCCCCTGGCGGCCCTCGAAGTTGCGGTTGCTCGTTGAGGCGCAGCGCTCGCCAGGCGAAAGAATGTCGGGGTTCATGCCCAGGCACATGGAACAGCCGGGCTCGCGCCAGTCGAAGCCGGCCTCTTTGAAGATGCGGTCCAGGCCCTCGGCTTCCGCCTGCGCCTTCACCTGCTGCGAGCCGGGAACCACCATGGCATTCACGTGCGTGGAAACTTTGTTGCCCGCGGCGATGCGGGCCGCGGCGCGCAGGTCTTCAATGCGGCCGTTGGTGCAGGAGCCGATGAACACGCGGTCAATTTCAATTTGATCGAGCGGCGTGCCCGGCTTGAGCGCCATGTACTCGAGCGCGCGCTCGAACGATTTGCGATCGAGCTCGTTGCTCGCGGCAGCGGGATCGGGCACGCTCGCCGTGACCGGCGCCACCATGCCGGGACTGGTGCCCCAACTGACATAAGGCACAAGCGTAGCCGCGTCGATGACCAGCTCTCGATCAAATTTGGCGCCGGGATCGGAGGGGAGCTTACGCCACTCTTCGACGGCCCTGTCCCACTCCGCGCCCCTGGGCGCAAAGCGCCGGCCCTTGAGATAAGTGAACGTGGTCTCGTCCGGTGCGATCATTCCCGCGCGCGCGCCCGCCTCGATGCTCATGTTGCAGATGGTCATGCGGCCTTCCATAGAAAGCGCGCGGATGGCCGCGCCCGCGTACTCGATCACGCAGCCGGTGGCGCCGTCGGTGCCGATGCGTCCGATGATGCTGAGGATGATGTCTTTGGCCGTCACGCCGCGCGGCAGCTTGCCCTCGACCGCGATGCGAAAGGTCTGCGGCTTTGACTGCGGAAGCGTCTGCGTGGCCAGCACGTGCTCCACTTCGCTGGTGCCGATGCCGAAGGCCAGCGCGCCGAAGGCGCCGTGCGTGGAGGTGTGGGAGTCGCCGCAGACGATGGTCATGCCCGGCTTGGTGATTCCAAGCTCCGGGCCGATAACGTGTACGATTCCCTGCTCGCGCGAGTTCACGTCGTAAAGCTCGATGCCGAACTCGGCACAGTTCTGGCGCAGCGTGGCGATCTGCGTGGCGGCGATCTGGTCCACGATGTGCAGCCGGCCTTCCATCGTGGTGGGCACGTTGTGGTCGACCGTGGCAATGGTGCGGTCAGGACGGCGAACCTTACGGCCGGCCAGCCGCAGCCCTTCAAACGCCTGGGGCGACGTGACCTCGTGCACGAGTTGCAGGTCCACATAGAGCAGCGTGGGCTCGCCCTTGGGCTCAACCACGATGTGCTGCTGCCAGACCTTTTCGAATAATGTTTTTGCCTCGCTCATACAGCTCCTAGCTTCCAGCTTGTTCGGCACGGCTCAAATCGTGTCCCTTCCACATCCTGCTTCGCCCCTACGAGGCCTGGCATTCGTTTTTTCGCTGCTCACCCCACGCTAAAGCGCGGGGCTAACTACCATTGCGCCTACGGCGCGGTGGGCGCGTCGAGCTAAGAGCTAACAGCTAATAGCTGCTCCTTCACCGTCCCCCGCACCTTCGCGCCCATATCTTTCGTCGAAAGCACAGTCAGGCCCTCTTTGTTCCCGCGCGCTAGGTCGGGCGTGCGAAAGCCCTGCTCGAGAACCTTGCGCACCGAAGCCTCGATGGCAGCGGCCTCTGCTTCGAGCCCTCCGGAGTAGCGCAGAATGAGCGCACCGGTGAGGATCGCGCCCAGCGGATTGGCGAGTCCCCTGCCGGCGATGTCCGGCGCCGAGCCGTGGACAGGCTCGTATAAATTGACCTTGCCGCCGATGGTGGCCGAGGGCAGCATGCCCAGCGAGCCGGTAATGACGGCCGACTCATCGCTCAAAATGTCGCCGAAGAGGTTCTCGGTGAGCACCACATCGTAGTTGCGCGGCTGGTTCATCAGATGCATGGCCATCGCATCCACGTACTGGTGTTCGACCGTCACATCGGGAAATTCCTTGGCCACCTCGTTCACCGTAGCGCGCCACAGCTGCGAGACCTCAAGCACGTTGGCCTTGTCCACGCTGGTCAGCTTTCTGCGGCGTTTCTGCGCAAGCTGAAAGGCGATGCGGGCCACGCGGGCCACTTCGGCGCGCGTATAGACCATGGTGTTGAAAGCCGTGTTCTTGGCCTTGTCCCAGGCGCGGGGCTGGCCGAAGTAGAGGCCGCCGAGCAGCTCGCGGACAAAGAGGATGTCGGCGCCGTCGACGATCTCAGGCCGGAGCGGGCTGTTGACGGCGAGCTCCTTGAACGCGAACGCGGGCCGCAGATTGGCAAAGCCGCCCAGCGCAGCGCGAATCTGCAAGAGGCCGGCCTCGGGCCGCTTATCCGGCGGAAGCGCATTGAACTCGTTGCCGCCCACGGCGCCCAAAAGAACGGCGTCGGAGGCAAGCGCCGCATCGAGCGTGTCCTTCGGCAGCGGCGTGCCGTCCAGCACAATGGCCACGCCGCCAATGCGTTTTTCAGTGAACGAAAAATCGTGCCCGCCCTGCACCGCGATCTCCTTTAACACGGAGACCGCTTCGCCGGTCACTTCGGGGCCGATGCCGTCGCCGGCGGTGACTAGGATGTTCAGGTGCATTCTGGTTGATTCCCTCGAATCTGTCCCTCAGGGGCTAAAGCCCCGAATCTTTTCATTGCCTCGCTCGGCACGACTAAAGTCGTGCCCTGATACAAAGCTCTTCAAGTACGTTTCTAGTCCCTGGTCGCTGGATTTTTCAATCCAGCTCCGCCACCGGGACATGCCGTTTCTCGCGGATCGGGTCGGGGAGCAAGCCGACGAGATCCTGGTCGTAGATGTTTTTCTTGCGATCGGCAAGGGCCACAAAACGGTAGTAAACGTGCTGCAGCTCGTCGCGCGTGAGCGTAAAGCCGAGCTGTTCCAATCTGTGCCTCAGCGCCGCGCGGCCGGAATGCTTGCCCAGAACGAGATGCGTTTTGGCCACGCCCACAAGCTGCGGGGTCATGATCTCGTAACAGAGCGGATTGGCGAGCATGCCATGCTGGTGAATGCCGCTCTCATGCGCGAAGGCGTTGGCGCCCACCACGGCCTTGTTGGGCGAGGGCTTGAAGGTGATGAGCTGGCCCAGGACCTCGCTCGTGGGATAAAGCTGATCGAGCCGGATGCCGGTGGATACGCCATAGCGGTCGCCGCGCACATAGAGCGCGGCGGCAATCTCCTCGAGGGCGGCGTTGCCGGCCCGCTCGCCGATGCCGTTGATGGTGCACTCCACCTGGCGCGCGCCGGCCTCGATCGCGGCCAGCGAGTTGGCCACGGCCAGGCCGAGATCGTCGTGGCAATGCGAGGAAAGGATCACGCCTTTCTCGTCGATGGCCGGCACGCGCTCGCGCACTTCGCGAAACATGGCGCCGTACTCCTCGGGCGTCGAGTAGCCCACCGTATCGGGCATGTTGATCGTGGTGGCGCCGGCCTCGACGGCGATGCGCACCATCTCGACGAGGAAATCGCGGTCGGAGCGCGTCGAATCCTCGGGCGAAAACTCGACATCCTCGCAGTGCGTGCGCGCCAGGCGCACGGATTCGCCGCAGAGGTCGAGAGCCTCGGCGCGGTCCATCTTGAGCTTGTACTCGAGGTGCAGGTCGCTGGAGGCGAGGAAGACGTGGATGCGGGCGCGTTCGGCGAACTGCAGGGCGCGCGCGGCCATATCGATGTCCTCTTTTTTTGCCCGAGCCAACGACGCGATGCGCGGCTTGCGGATGGCCTGGGTGATGGTGGAGATGGCGGCAAAGTCGCCCTCGGAAGCCATGGCGAAGCCGGCCTCGATGATGTCCACGCCCAGGTCCTCGAGCGCGTGGGCCATGGTCAGCTTTTCCTGCGTGGTCATGCTGCAGCCGGGCGACTGCTCGCCATCGCGCAGGGTGGTATCAAAAAAGACGACGTGGCTGGTGGTCATGATCGTAACGCCTGCCGGGGAAGGAATGCGTCTTCCAGCTCTTCCAGTTTCGCTCACCTGGGCACTATAATGCAAAGTTATTCTTTTTGTAGATTCGATAAATTATACTTATGACAGGGGAGACTGAGACTAAAGGCGGGCAAGCCATGGAGCTCAATCAGCTGGAAACCTTTCTCGCCGTGGCCGAGGAGCGCAGCTTTTCCCGCGCGGCCGCGCGGCTCAACCGCACGCAGCCGGCGGTGAGCCAGGCGATCCGCAAGCTGGAAGAGGCTGTAGGCGCGCGGCTTTTCGATCGCGCGGCGCGCGATGGGGCGTTGACGTCTTCGGGCGTTTTGCTGCGCGACTACGCCCGGCGGCTGCTGGCGCTGCGGCGCGAGGCGGCGAGCGCGCTGGGCGAGCTCAAAAGCCTGGAGCGGGGACGGCTGCAACTGGCCGCCAACGAGTATACGTGCATGTATCTGCTGCCGGCGCTGGACGCGTTCCGGCGCGCGGCGCCCCATGTGCACGTGGCCGTGAACCGGATGCTGGCCTCGCGAATTCCGGAGGAATTGAGTCTGCGCACGTTCGAGATGGGCGTGATCTCGTTCCGGCCCGACCCGGAGCAGTTCCGCACCATTGCCGTCTACGGCGATAATCTTGACCTGATCGTGAGCCCTCGGCACGCGCTGGCCCGCCGGGAGCGGGTTTCCATCAACGACCTGGGCAGCGAGCTGTTTGTGGCGCACAACGTGGCCTCGCCGCTGCGGCGCAAGGTGATGGAGACATTTCAGCGCTACCGGACGCCGTTGAACATGGCCATCGAGCTGCCCACCATCGAGGCCATCAAGCGCTTTGTGGCCATGGGCAACGGCGTGGCGCTGGTGCCGCACCTGGCCGTGGCGCGAGAGCTCGAAAGCGGCGACCTGGTGCGCGTGCCGGTGGATGAGCTGGAGATGCGGCGGGTTCTGCGCCTGGTATATCGCAGGCAGGCCACGATCTCGTACGCGGCACGGGCGTTTTTGCAAACGCTGCGTGCGCTGGCAAAAGAGCAGGGACCGCCATTTTATTATCAGGTGGAACGCGCGGGGTGAGGAGAGGGGTTAGGGGACAGAGGCCAGGGGACAGGAGAAAACGCCGAATTGGACCGGGCTGCGTCTAAGGCTCAAGAGAACGATTCCGCATCCGCAGACGCACCGACCCGTTCCGGCCATTTACAATGCTGAGAGCGGAGCCCGGCGGGAGCCGGTATGCGCGAAAACAAGCAGACAAGCCTTTTGCCAGCCGTGCGCGCGCCGCACGGCTGTGCGCAGGTGAGGTTCAGGACCGAATGAAGAAGATCGTCTTTTTCCAGCAATTCCTGAGATCGTGTGGCCTATCTTGGTTGAGTGCGAGGTCGCCGCTCCCTGATGCTCCCACCCCGCCAACAAAGTCCTGCTCGCGGGGACCCCGGGATGGCCGCGCCGACTCGAATGCAGCGGCTTCGAGATACAGCTACTCAGGAATGGCCATCGCATGCCTGCTGGCTGTGTGCGCGGCCGCGGCCAGCGCCCAGGAGAGCCGGCAGGACATCAGCCTTAGCGGAACGGTGCTGATCGAGCCGTTCACGGCCTCGTCCACCGATGTCGATGTGCATTCGAACCCGGCCTACGGCGCGCTGGCGAGTTACCGTTTCATGATGACGCCGACGGCCGCTCTCGAAGTGAACTACGGCATTACCTATGAAAACACCATCGACTTCTACGGGCCTTCGTTTTACAAGGGCATACCGGTGCTGACGCGCACCGAGGAGATGTCCGGCGCGTTTGTGAAGTCGTTCGTACTGAAGAACTGGAATCCGTTCGTGGAAGCGGGTCCGGCGGGACTCATCTTCCTCCCCATTATCAACTCCGGGACGCGAACCCTCGACGCGCACGAGCAGGTGGAGGTGGGCGGGCTTTACGGGGCCGGCTTTGCCTACGAGATCAGCCCCAGCTTCGATATTCGCGCGGAGTATCGCGGTCTGGTTGCCAAGGTGCCGACCTTTAACAACAACAACGAGGACAGCTTCACCACAAACCGCTGGTTCAACATCTCCGATCCGGTGGTGGGCGTAGCCTACCACTTCTAAGGACAGGGATCAGCGGTCAGACGATCTGAGGTGAGAAAAACGGACCGGCGAAAGCCGGTCCGTTTTGTTTTGGCTGACCCTTTGGGCACCCTGTTCAGGCCGCGCCTGTGTGTTTGCGGCCCGGGCGGGAGCGACGCTGGAGGACGAATCGGCTATCCGGCTCCGGCGCGCGGCGCTTCGCGGTAGCGGCCCAACTCTTTCACCATGCCGCAGTGGGCGCGGAGGGCATCGAGAGCGCGGGAGCCCTCGCCGCTGGAGCCGATCTGGCAATCTACGTAGAAAACATACTCCCATGGCTTGCCGTGGACGGGCCGCGACTCGATCTTGGTGAGATTGGTGCCCAGGGCGGAGAGCGCGCTGAGCGCGGCCACCAGCGACCCGGGCCGGTGCTCGAGAGAAAAGGCGATGCTGATTTTGTTGGCCTCGGGATCGGCGCGGGCTTCAGGTGAACGGCGCACGAGGAAGAAGCGGGTATAGTTTTCCGGGTTGTCTTCGATGCCGGCGGCGAGAATCTCCGCGCCGTAGTAACGGGCGGCGGCTGCGCTGGCGACGGCGGCTGCGCGGCGGTCGCGCAGCTCAACGAGTTGCTTGACGCTGCCCGCGGTGTCGTAAGCGGCGAAGGCCTCCATGCGCGGATGGGCCGCAAGGAAGCGCCGGCACTGGGCCAGGGCCACGGGGTGCGAAAAGACGCGCTCGATCTGATCCATGGAGGCGCCGCCGAGGGCGATGAGGTTGTGGCGAATGCGCAGAAGCGCCTCCTGTTCCACGGCGACATCGTGAGCGAGGAGCAGATCGAAGTGCTCGGCCACGGAGCCGGCGAGCGAGTTTTCGATGGGAATCACGGCGGCATCGGCCGCGCCGCCGGCGAGCGCGGCGAAGACCTCGGCCGAGAGCGAACAGGGAACGATCTCGGCGTGGGCGACGAGTTTGAGCGCCGCTTCATGGCTGAACGAGCCGGGTTCTCCCTGTATCGCGATCCTGTTGGCGGCTCTCATGCGGATTTCGCGCCCCTGACGGCGTGAGCGCGCGACGTTACTTCTTTTCGCACGATAGCATAGCGCGGCGAGTCCGGTTTTCGATATCTGGCGTATCATGGCGTCAAGTCAATGGATGTATCCCCATGACGACACTGTGGGCTGCTTTGCTTTGGGTTGCTTTGCTTCCTCCCGGCGGTTCGCCGGAGATTGTAATTCGCGGCCGGATTGTGGACTCCGCCGGCGCCGTGATCGCAGGAGCCCGCGTCCGCGTTCTCGACGAGGCTAGCCGCCAAACCATCGACAGCACGGCATCGGACGCGGAGGGGAAGTTTTCGTTCGGCGGATTGGACGCCGGCAATTATCTGCTTGCAGTCTCCGCGCCCGGTTTTGCGGAAAAACTGGTCCGGGTCGACCAGCCGCAGAGCGGTGTCACCCAAGTCCCAACCATCCGCCTCGAGGTCCTGGACTGCGATGCCCCGCATGTCAACTGCGATATATTCACTACCGGCGACTACTCCGATCCGTACCCGGTAATCCTGACGCGCGACCTGACCGTAAGCGCGAGCCAAGCCATCGATCTCAAAAAGGGCGAGTTGGTTACCCCCGATTCCGGGACGGCCGACATTCGCCTCGATGCGGCGGCGGGCGGCCTTTTCGTCGTCCCGGTCAACGGCGCGGCCTTCACGACCGCAGGCGAAAAGAGAAGCTGCGGCAAAACACGGAACAAAGACCCCTTGCGCATCGATGGCCTAGGCTCGGCGAGCGAGTTCGTAGTTCTGACCGTCCACAAGCAGTGCTCAAGGCTTTTCCTCACCAGCGAAATCCCTCCCGGGGCCGATCAAGCCGGTTTTCACATTGTGACCCGCTCCCGCTAGGCCGACGATGAGGGGACGCGAAAAGGCGCGCTTCCGGCGATCTGGACGCCGCGGGTCTCGGGTCCGGCGTGCACCTCGGCGCGCAGGATGCAAGTGCCCTCAGCCGCAAGGACGATGCTTTGCGCTTTCCGAGTCCTTGCGCCACGAAGGAGAATCATAAGAGACGAACTCTTCCACGCTGGCCTGGGAGGAAAGCATGGGGCCGATTTCGAATATTCTTTTCCCGGTAGATTTTTCGCCGTCCTGCCTTGCCATGGGCGCTTATGTGAAACGCGTGGCCGCCATCCTCTCCGCGCGCGTCTCGCTGATTCATGTCTTCGATCCCAGCAGCTACTCCGGCGTCGAGGAATACGTGCGGGGCCCGGTGGAGATCGCCGAGGAACACCGCGAGCTCGCGCGCAGACGGCTCGACGCCTTCCTGCACGGGGAGTTTCCGCCGGCGCGCCATCCGCGCATTCTCGAGTCCGGCGACGTGTCGGCGAAGATTACCCAGACGGCGCGCAACGGCCATGACCTGATCATGATGCCGACGCATGCCGGAGTCTTCCGCAGGATGCTCCTCGGTTCCACCACCGCCAAGGTACTCAACGACGCCGATTGCCCGGTGGAGACCAGCCGGCACGTCGAGACCATTGCGCCGCGGCCGCCGGAGCATCGCGAATGCCTGTGCGCGATCGGTTTCACCGAGGACTCCGAGCGCGTGCTGCGGTTCGCGCACCAGCTCTCGGTCCAGGCCGGAGCGGGGCTCCGCATTCTGCACGCCATCCAGTCCGCCGATCCCCGGCTTCCGGTACAGCTCGATCTCGAGGAGCAGATCCAGTCCGGGGAACGGCGGTTGGCGCGCGAGCGCATTGAGGAGCTGCAGCGGAAAGTGGGCTCGCGGGCGCAGGTGCGCATCGCCGTCGGGCCGGTCAAGGAGGCGCTGCTCGAGGCGATGCGGCGATCCGACGCCGACGTGCTCATCATCGGCCGCAGCCCGCAGACGGGCGCGCAGGGCCGCCTGCGCGATCTCACCTATTCGATGGTGCGCGACTCGCCGTTTCCTGTTATGAGCGTGTAAGGGCCTGCGCGGAAACTGCGATGAAAGCGCTGGGTAGAAAGCCGGGTCAGGCAATATCGACGTGGCGGGTCTCGGGGCCCAGGAGCGCGCCGGTCATGGTGAGCAGCCCGCCCAGTGCCAGGATGGCGATCGGCGTGTATTCATACGGAATTCCGAGCCATTTCAGGCCGAGCATGTAGACGGAGGAGAACGCGGGCAGGATGATGGCGGCGCTGTAGCCGACGCCGTAGCCGGAGGCGCGCACGCCGGTCGAGAAGCGCTCGCTGAGATAGGCCGTGACATGCGCCCAGGCCGACATGGCGCAGAAGACGACGAGCGAAACCAGCCCGATGAGCGCGTCCGTGTTCCGGTAGCCGGAGCGCACCAGCAGGTAATAGGCGAGCGGTCCGGCGGTCAAGCCCGCTAGGCCGAAGAGCGCGAAAAAGGCGCGGCGGCCGATCTTCTGGCCGAGGATGCCGAATGGGATTTGCGTGAGCGCAAGGACAAGACTGGCTGCCAGCTGCGCATAGGCGACGGAGAGGCTGTCCACAGGGCGGACGGTGAGCAGGACTCCGGGAAGGATGGAGATGGATGCGTTGAGCATGAACCAGAGGCCGGTCATGACCAGAAAAACCTGCGCGAAGATGCGCTGGTTGGCGCCGCGGAAAAGTTCGACGAGCGGGGACTTGACCTTCTCCGCGGCGCTCCAGACGCGGCTTTCGGGGACGCAGCGCAGGTAATAGAGAAGAACGCCGAAGGCGAACACAGAGCCCACGAAAAAGGGAATGCGCCAGCCCCAGACCACGTACGCGGAGTGCGGCGAACCGGAGGAGATGCCGCGCAGCAGGCCGATGGTGAGCAGAGACATGACCGCAAGCGCGAGAGGAAAGCCGGTGTGGATGACGGCGGACCAGAGGCCGCGCTGCTCTTTGGGCGCGTATTCCATGGCCAGCGGATTGGCGGCGGTGTATTCGCCGCCGAGGAAGACGCCATCGACGAAGCGCAGGCAGCTGAGAGCAAGGATGCTGGCCAATCCCCACTGCTCGTAGCCGGGCAGGAGACCGATGGCGAGGGTAACCACTGCGAAGCCGGCCATGGAGAGGATGGTGACCTTGCGGCGGCCGATTTTATCGCTCCAGTGGCCGAAGAGCGCCGCGCCCGCGGGACGGCCGATGAGCGAGACCGCGAAGACAAGGGAAAAGAGCGTGGATTTGAGCGCCGGGCTCAGGGAATCGGGCTGGAAGTAAACCAGGGCCGGGCCCAGCACGACGACCGGCAAGTAGATGTCGAACATGTCGACGAAGAACCCGAGGAACGCGGCGCGCAGAGCGCGACGGCCCGCGAGGCGAAAGTCGGCCGCTTCCCGCGGCAGAGTGCGCGTGGCGCCTTCCCATGCGCCATGGGTAGTGAGCTGGTTCGCGGCGCGAGGCGGATCATCCATTGGAGACATGGGCGAACGTGCTCTCTCGCCGCGGTGCGGACCGGGCTGAGAGTTGCGGTGAGGATAGAGTTCGCGCGCAGCGGCCGTCAACGCAGAACGCGGGCTGGAGGTGTCTCAGCGCGAACAAAGAAGCCCTTCAGGGGCTAAAGCCCCTTTGCTTTTTTGGGCTGCGCTTACGGCACGGCTGAAGCCGTGCCCCTTCAACGCAAGTTCGAACTGCGGCACGACGCGCGAGCTCGCGCCTCAAAGGCGGAGCCACAAATCCGCGGCCACGAAACCGAAGAACACCAGAGCGATGACGCCGTTCATGGTGAAGAAGGCGGCGTTCAGGCGCGACAGGTCCGTCGGCGAGACGATGAGGTGCTCCCAGAGGAGCAGCGCGGCGACGGCGGCGAGGCCGACGAGCGCGATGGCTCCCAGATGAAAGAG
>JASHUF010000414.1 GCA_030040175.1 Acidobacteriaceae bacterium | reverse complement strand
AGTGCCTCCAATCCCCGATCACCCGCCTTCCCTGCCACGATAGCTGTGTGCAGCCGGTTGCCCCGTCCTTCCCGCTCCGGCTCGCTCAAGCATTTCTCCTTCTGCTGTACACCGAAGCCGCCGAGGTCAGGTGCCGATTTCAACAAGAAATCGGCACCCTGGCAAGGGCCGAAAATGGCCATATCCGAAGGAGAAATGCCTTAAACTTCCCCATGCGTCTCTTTCTCGCCGTCCCTCTGGCCGAGCCTGTGGTTGCGGAGCTCACCCGGCTCACCGCGCGCTGGCGCAGATCCGCTCCCGATCTGCGCTGGTCCGTTCCCCGCTCCTGGCACATCACTCTTCAGTTCCTCGGCAACACCACCGGGCAACAGTACGATTGCCTGCTCCCGCGTCTGGCTGCCATGCACGCTTCACCCGCGCCCATCCGGCTCGCGGGCCCCGGCGTCTTCGAGCGCGCCCAAATCCTTCACCTCGGCGTCGAGCCCACGCCGCTCCTGGTCGAACTGCAGCAGCGCATTGCGGTGGCCACCAGTCCCTGTGGCTTCGAGCCCGAATCGCGCCCCTACCATCCCCACATCACCCTCGCCCGCTCCAAAGGCCGCGACGGCTCCCGCAGCCTGCGCGCCCTCGCCGCGCGCCTTCCCGCCGAATGCAAGCTCGAGACTTTCACCGCCCGCGAGTTCCTCCTCTACGAGAGCCATCTCTCCCCGGCCGGCTCAACCTACGAGGTCCGCAACCGCTTCATCCTGGCCGCGGAATGAGTCCCTCCCTACTCCCTGCTCCCGGACCCCTCCGTTCCCTCGCTCCCTGTATACTGAAGTTCCGGAGTCTTGGAGTTATGGCACAAACCTGCTACGTTTGCGGCAAGGGCCCGCAATTCGGCAACAATATCTCCCACGCGCACAACGTCACCCGCCGCCGCTGGAACGTGAACCTGCAGGCTGTCAAAGCCATGGTCAACGGCACGCCCAGGCGCATCCGGGTCTGCACCAATTGCATCAAGAGCGGCAAGGTCGCCAAGGCGTAACCATCACCAATTGAAGAAATTAAAGACTGATCCTCCGTCCCCTATTGGGCTCGTTCAAAGGTCAGGGAGGCGGAGTTGATGCAGTAGCGCAGCCCCGTCGGTCGCGGACCATCCGGAAACACATGTCCCAGGTGCCCGCCGCAGCGCGCGCACGTCACCTCTGTGCGCCGCATCCCGAAGCTGCGATCCTCGTGCTCTTCCACGGCCTTTGAGTCCGCGGGAATCATGAAGCTCGGCCAGCCGCATCCGGAGTCGAACTTGGCCCCGCTCAAAAACAGCAGCGCCCCGCACCCGGCGCAGTGGTAGTTGCCGGTCTCATGGTTCTGGGTCAGCGCGCCCGTAAACGGCCGCTCCGTGCCCTTCTCGCGCAGCACGTGATACTGCTCCGGCGTCAGCGCCGCCCGCCACTCCGCATCACTGCGCAGAACCCTTTCCGGTGTGTCGCTCAAGTCCCATCCTCGCATCCAATTCACGCTTTTTTGCGCCGCCGGCGTTCGATGCGCAAGCCCGTGAAAAGCGGCAGGGCGCCGGTCTTACGCTTCGGCCACGAGCTCGATCTCGATCAGTACATCCTTCGGCAGCCGGGAAACCTCCACCGTGGAACGCGCCGGCGGTACCGCGCCATTCTTTCCCAGATAATTTCCGTAGACGACGTTCATTGCCAGGAAGTCGCTGAAATCCTTGAGGTAAACCGTCGACTTGACGGTCTTCTCCAGGCTTGTTCCCGCTTCTTCGAGGATCGCCTTTAGATTTTCGAGCACCTGGGCCGTCTGCTCGGCAATGCCGCCCCTCACCACCTGCCCTGTGCTGGGCTCCAGAGGAATTTGGCCCGCGGTAAAAACCAAATTGCCTACGCGGATGGCCTGAGAATAGGGGCCGATCGCCGCGGGCGCCTTGCCGGTGCTAATCGCTTCTGCGCTCATTGGTCCTCGTCTTCTATGACGATCCTGATCTCTAAAATACGCCCGTCGCGCGAGGAAAGCAGCTTCCGCGCCCCGTCTGCCCCAAAAGCGGCGTCCGCCCCGGTGAGGGAGCGGACACGCTTGCTCAAAGGGATTTCCGTGGGAGTGTGCCGGCCGAACTCGCCTGCTGCCGAGCCTTAGCGGACGTGCAGATTGGCCAGCGTTCCTCCGGCGAGCATCATCGCCAGAAGCCAATAGGCCGCATTGATGGCAAAGAGGGTGGCCGGACGGCGCTCAAAAATGTGCTGTGTAAACAGCGGCGGGGCCATGAACCCAAGCCAGCGCAAGGCTCCCAGGTAAACCCCGTCGGGGAAGCGGTTTCCCCCGGTCCAGGTAATGATGTACGCCAAGACGAACGAAAGGATCAGGCTGGCAATGAATGAGGTCACCATCCCGAACCAGGCGCTCTTTGGCTTGGCGCCGCCGCCTGAGCCCACCAGGCTCACCCATCTTTCCTTGAACACATAGCCATACCAAAGCCAACCAAGCAGCCACTGAATCACGGTGGCAATCAGGACTGCTATCCAATTGACGTGAAAATGGTCCATACTCTCGAAAACCCTCCACACTGGTGTCGGTTCCGGCCCGCGGGGACGGGCGAGCCGGAAGCTGAGATCAAAAAGCCGATCGCGGAAAAAAGGAAACGCTCCTTCACTCTGCGGCGTGGGGTTACCAGTGTCAAGGTAAAACACACGAAGGTAAGTTACTTAACTGGCACCTGTACAACTTTGGAGGGTATCGGGAGGGTTTGTGACCAAGTTGGATGGTGCGTTTGTGACCATAGCACGGGCAGGTTGTGGAATACCAGGGGGTTGGGTTTGTGACCGCGTGCGCCCCGGTTGTGACCGTTCCGGTTTGGGGGCG
>JASHUF010000413.1 GCA_030040175.1 Acidobacteriaceae bacterium | reverse complement strand
TGTTCATATCCGTTCTGATCGAGCGGCGCGACCAGGCCGGCTTCGACCAGGCGGTCGATCACATTGTTTTCTGCCTGAGCAATCCACATGCGCGAAGCCTGCAGCGGGCCCACATCGGAGGAGTCGTCGCTCTGGTCCACCGCGTCGTCCACCTTCACGCTCACGTTTTCGCTGTCGCGCGTGGGCAGCTTCAGCGAGTAGCCCCAGAAGTGCGTCTGCGCCTTCAGACCCTCCTGCTTCGACCCCAGGCCCACGTTCGACTCTTCCACGTAAATCGCCACCGGCAGCCAGATCCCCGGCTGCACGTTCATGCGCCAGCTGTCGAAGTGGAAGTAGTGCGCCGAGGAGTCTTCCGAGGTCGGGCCGGTGTAGGTGCCGTTGAAGCGCACCACGTTGCCGTCCTGATCCTCGATCCAGACGCGCCCATAGAAGCGGCCCATGCCCGCGACCTTCGGGTGCACGTCAAAGACCCAGGTGCGCACCGAGCCCAGGAACTCCCGCCGCACGTAGCTGAACACGTAGTGCTGCTGGTCGAATCCCGAGGGATCGATGAACATCATCTCCATGAACCCGGTCGGATTGTAGGTGAAGTTCTTGTCCAGCCCAAGCGCCTTGGTCAGGCCGGTGACCGCGGCAAACGATCCTTTGAACCAGCCGTGCTTGGCTTCGCCCCGCGGCTCGTAGGTCTTGTCGAAAAATCCCTTGCCGAAGTCCACCCGGCTCAGCATGTACTGGTCGTCCACCGGCACTGCGTACAGTTTCACGTCCGGCCGTGTGTCCTGAATGTAAGTCTCCACCAGCGGCGTGCGCTGCTGAATGGCTTTGATCAGGACTTTCTCGCGCGCAATGGCTCTCTCCACCAGGGCGGCCTGCTCGGGGGTAAGTTGATGCGCCTGCTCGTACCTCGGCTGCTTCTTCGCGTACACGCAGGTCGCACCCAGAGTGAGGACAAGGAAGGTTAGGGGGATCTTCCGAAACGTCATGTCAAGCTCCTAGGTGGATTCTCGCCTGTCTACCTCGAACTGCCTGTACATCCCGGCTGGCCCGCTTGAAGTAGACCCTGTGTTCTCTACTGCGGTTTCTGTTGCTACGCCAGTTGGAAGGTGATGACGATATTCGTCGTCAGATCCACTGGCCGGCCGTCGCGCGTTGCCGGACGAAAACGAATCTGCTGCGCCACCCGGCGGGCTTCCTCGTCCAGCCCGTGGCCCAGCCCATGAATCACGCCCTGCACCACCACCTGGCCCGTGGCCAGGAAGGTCACCCGTAAAACCACGTCTCCTTGCACGCGCAACTGCCGCGCTTCGCTGGTGTACTGCACCGGCGGCTTGGAGAGCACTTCAAGATTGGTCTCCGCCGGCGCTACCGTCTGCTTCACCTGAGCCGGCGCCTGCGCCACTTGCGCAGGAATGCCCGCCGAAGCCACTTTGCCGTACGACGCGGTGCTCGTGCCCGCCGCCCCGGGAATGCCGGCGGAGGCCACTTTGCCCACCACGCCCGCATTCGAGCCCATCCGCGTTCCATTCCCGATTCCCGTTGAGCCCACCACGCCGCGCGGCGCTACCGCCGGACCCTGCATGCCGCCGTAGGGATTGCCGATCGCCGCTACCGTTGCCGGCTTGTATGCGTTGGGATTCGGGGTTGCGCCAAACGTCTCGCCGAGATGGACAGGCGCCGTCGAAGGATGCGCTTGCGGCGTCTGCGCCGGGGCTGCCGCCGTCAACGCGGCCTTCGGCTGCGGCGCCAGGATCACCGCTGGCTTGGCCTCCTTCACCACCGGCATCGCCAGCTTGGCTTCCATCTGGATCGCCTTCGGCTCCGGCTTGGGCTTGGGCATCTGGATCTTCTGTTGATCCAGCGTGATCTTCGGCGGTGTCGGCGGCGGAGGCAGCTTCGGCAGCTCCGGCGTCTTCAACTTCATCGGCGGCGGCGGATTCTGCGGCACAATCAATTCCGTCATTTCGTATTGGTGCTGCACGAGCACGTGCCGCGCCGTCATCCCGGCGATGAGGATGATCGCCAGAATCGTTCCATTGATGCATGTACTGGTAATAAATGAGGCAGCCCTTCCCTCAGGTTCGGGCAATAACCCGAAATTAGTCCTTCCGGGAGAGTAAGTCATCGACATGATTTATTCCTCACTTCCGGCCGCACCCGCGGCACAGAATCGCTCAAGACAAATCATCGCAATATAGGTCGACGCCGGAGATCGGGGACCACCCTCTGCGTGTCTCTTCGCCGCCCTGGATCTCCTGACCCTCAAACCGCGCGGCAAATTGCTTGAATTTGCCATATCCATCGCGCACCACCCCCGCTCGAATGGAGACGATGGGGGAAAAGGTCATTCCGGTATCGGGGATAAGTGCAATAGGCCGCGAGCCGCCATCCCGCCCTCCGGGATCTCCGTCCGCATGGGGCAATTTCGCTCGCCGCGCCTCGGGCATTGCGCTCCCTCGCCACCAAGGCATTCGGCAAAATGAACTCAATCCCTTGATTCCGTGGGAAATCGCGCCAACTCGCGTTCGAAATCGGTGCATCGGGTACACTCGATAGTCGGCGCCCCCTTCAAATATCGTCATTTGGGGATGCGCCGTGAGCCGCAAGCTTGGAGTCTCGTTTGGCAAAAGACTCCGGACGGTCTGGACACGCACTACTGTAATAGACTCAAGGTTACCGAAACTGTTCGCGAAAGGACAGTCTTTTTTGTGAAGATTCTGGTTACCGGAGGTGCCGGGTATATAGGTGGTACCGTCGCCGCCCTTCTTGCTGAAAAGGGACACGATCCGGTGATTTTCGATAACTTCCGCCACGCCCGCCGCGACCTGCTGCCCCGGGGCATTCCCGTGGTCGAGGGGGAACTCGGGGACTTGCCCCTCCTCAACCGGATTTTTCTCGCCGCCCGCGACCAGAAACAGCCCTTTGGCGCTGTGCTCCACTTCGCCGCCCTCATTGAAGCCGGCGAATCCATGCTCCATCCTGAGCTCTTCTTCCGCAACAACACCGCAGGCACGCTCACGCTGCTCGAGGCCATGCACGCCTCGGAAATCCGCAGGCTGGTCTTTTCCTCCACCGCCGCCGTTTATGGCGAGCCGGAATCTGTGCCGATTGAAGAAGATGCGCGGCTCCTGCCCACCAATGCCTACGGTGAATCCAAACTCCTCGTCGAGCAGATGCTGGCCTGGTTCCACCGCATCCACGGCCTGCGCTATGCCTCTTTGCGCTACTTCAACGTCGCCGGCGCGTCCGAAGGCCCGGCAGGCATCGTTCGTGGCGAAGCGCATGACCCTGAAACCCATCTCATCCCGCTCGTGCTCGATGTCGCTCTCGGCCGCCGCAGCGCGATCCGCATCTATGGGCAGGACTATCCCACCCCCGACGGCACCTGCATCCGCGACTACATCCATGTCTCCGACCTTGCCGATGCCCATCTGCTCGCGCTCCAGGCTCTCGACGCGCAGGCCGAAGTCAGTCCACGCCTCATCTACAACCTCGGCAACGGCCGCGGATTCAGCGTTCTCGAAGTCATCGCATCGGCTCGCCGCGTTACCGGCCATCCCATCCCTGCCGAGGTCCATCCCCGCCGTCCCGGCGATCCCGCCGTGCTCGTGGCCGGCTCTGCCCGCGCCAGGAAGGAACTCGGCTGGAAACCCCGCTACACCCAACTCGACGACATTCTCCGTACGGCCTGGGCCTGGCACCGGAAGCGATACGGAACGTGACCTTGGGAACCCCTTCGGAATCGGAAAGGCCTGGCTGTGCATGCTGATAAGAAACGGCTTATCTTGTTCCACAGGCCCCCGCCTTTCCCCGGACGGGAAGAATGGGGCCGAGGAATTTTCTCCTCGGCCCTAAGTAATCCGCCCTGTATTCCTTAGGTACGATTGTGCTACCGGATGGCTCTGTTGCATCTCCAACAAACGTGGTAGTCGCTTTTGCACCTTGAGGGTACTTCCCAAAATGACGAACCCGAATCAAAAAGACTTGTTCCGCCTTTTTTCGAGAGTCCGCGCCTTTTTTGACTTCCTGATCCTCTTCAGCGGCATCTCCACCCGTTCCAACCTCGCCCGCACCCAACGCCGCCCCTTGAAAACTCGCGGCATCTTCCTCTTCCGCGCCAAATAGCTGCTCTTTCCTGCTCCCTGCTGCCTACTCCCTCGCCAACTCGCGAACGTCCGCGCAAACCGGGGTCCCCCGCGACAGGTCTTCGTCGCTGGGGTCGAAGCGCACGCTAACTCGCTAACCCGCTCCCTCGTTCCCTCGCTCCCTCAGTCCCTGAGTCCCTGTAAAATCGTCCCATGGCCATCACGCGCCAGCAGGCCCTCGATTATTTCCGCTCGCCCGACCTCATCGGTCTTGGGTTTGAGGCCGACCAAGTGCGCCGCCGCCTGCACCCCGAAGGCGTGGTGACCTACATCATCGATCGCAACATCAACTACACCAACTTCTGCACCGAGTACTGCACCTTCTGCGCCTTCTATCGCCCCCTGCCCAAGCCCGGCTCCGCCAAACCCGACGCGCGCTCCCAGGAAGGCTACATCCTCGACTTCGAAACCATCTGCGAGAAAATCGCCGAGACCCTGGAGATGGGCGGCACCGGCGTGCTCATGCAGGGCGGCCTGCATCCCGACCTCAAGATCGAATGGTTCGAGAATCTCTTCCGCGGCATCAAGCAGCGTTTTCCTTCCATCTGGCTGCACTGCCTCTCGGCCTCGGAGATCCTCGCCATCGCCGAGTACTCCGCGCTCGACCTGCGCACCACCATCGCCCGCCTGCGCGACGCGGGCCTCGACTCCATCCCCGGCGGCGGCGCCGAAATTCTCGACGACGAAGTGCGCTTCCGCATCGCCCGCCTCAAGTGCCGCACCGAAGAATGGGTCGCCGTGCACCGGACGGCACATGAACTTGGCATGAGAACGACGGCCACGATGATGTTCGGCGTGGGCGAGACCTTCGAGCAGCGCGTCAACCATTTCGAGGTCATCCGCCGCCTGCAGGAAGAGACCGGCGGCTTCACGGCTTTCATCCCCTGGAGCTTTCAGCCCAAGCACACCGCGCTCGGCGGCCGCGGCTGGGACGAGGCCACCAGCGTGGAGTATCTGAAGGTCCTCGCCATCGCCCGCCTCTATCTCGATAACATTGAGAACGTGCAGGCGAGCTGGGTCACGCAGGGCCTCAAGGTGCTCGAGCTCGGCCTCCACTTCGGCGG
>JASHUF010000412.1 GCA_030040175.1 Acidobacteriaceae bacterium | reverse complement strand
CGGCAATTCCCGCCGCCAGCGCCGCCTGCTTCACCGGCGTGGGCGTAAGCGCCTGCTCGCGCCCCACCGGCCGGTCGGGCTGCGAAACCACCAGCGCCACATCGTGCCCCGCAGCCAGCAACGCTTCCAGCGTGGGCACGGCGAATTGTGGCGTGCCGCAGAAGACCAGCCGCAAGCGCACAGTGCCCGTCATTGTTCGCTTACCACTTGCCTTCGCTCTGCAGCTTGCGAATCTTGCGCAGATTCAGATTGCGCTTGAGCGGGCTCATGCGGAAGATGAACAAAACTCCGTCGAGATGGTCGATCTCATGCTGCATGGCGCGCGAGAGCAGCTCCTCGCCGTCCATCTCGAACCACTTGCCGTATTCGTCCTGCGCGCGGATGCGCACCTTGGCCGCGCGCACCACCTTCTCGCGAATTTCGGGGAAGCTCAAGCAGCCTTCTTCCTCGTAAAGTTTTCCTTCGCTTGAAATGACCTCGGGATTGATGAGCACCAGCTTCTCTTTCGGATCCTTGCCCAGGCTCAGGTCGATCACCGTCAGCCGCTTGGAAACGCCCACCTGCGGCGCGGCCAGCCCGATGCCCTGGGCTGCATAGGTGGTCTCGAACATGTCGGCCACCAGCTGGCGCAGCTCGTCGTTGAATTCGGTCACCGGTTCGCCGGGCTGCGAGAGCACCGGCTCAGGATATTTGACGATTTTCAAAATCATTGCCGCGCGCTAGAAGCTCCGTATCTGTTCAATGTAGCTGGTGAAATTCCGCTTCAGCTCGAGCAGCGAGTCGCCACCAAATTTCTGCGCCGCCAAGCCCGCCAGCGTCAGCGCCACCATGGCTTCGGCGCCCACGCCTGCCGCGGGCACCACGCAGATGTCACTGCGCTCGTAACTGGCGCTGGTTGCCTCGCGCGTATCGAAGCGCACCGATTCGAGCGGCTTGCGCAGCGTAGAGATGGGCTTCAGATATCCGCGCACCACCACGTCCTCGCCATTGGAAACGCCGCCCTCGATGCCGCCCGCGTTGTTATGCGGACGGGTAAACCGCGTGGGCTTGCCATTGTCCTCGGCAGCGTAGTTGATCGGATCGTGCACCTGCGAGCCGAACGACTCGGCCGCCGTCACCCCGCGCCCGATCTCCACGGCTTTCACCGCCTGCAGGCTCATCACCGTCCACGCCAGCAATCCGTCCAGCCGCTCGTCCCAGTTGGCGTAGGTGCCCAGCCCCGCAGGCACGTTGTGCGCCACCACTTCAAACACGCCGTTGACGGTGTCGCCGGTGCGCGCAGCCTCCTCCACTTCCTCTTTCATGCGCGCTTCGGTGGCAGGATCGACGCACCCCAGCACCACTTCGTCCTTCGCCGCCGTCGTGACAATCTCTTCCCACTGCGCCGCGCGCTCCAGCGCCACGCGCCCCACGCGGATGACGTGGCTCAGCACTGCGATGCCCAGCTCGCGCAAGAGCAGCTTGGCAAACGCGCCCGCGGCCACACGCGCCGCGCTCTCGCGCGCCGAAGCCCGTTCGAGCACATAGCGCGCATCGGGAAAGTTGTACTTGAGCGCGCCGGCCAGGTCCGCGTGGCCGGGACGCGGCGAAGCTACCGCCTGGTGCTTGGCCGCGTCGCCCGCTTCCACGGGGAGTTTTTCTTCCCAGTTCTTCCAGTCGCGGTTCACGATCTCGATAGCCACCGGCGAGCCGATGGTCTTGCCGTGGCGCACGCCGCTCAACACATGCGCCTTGTCGGTCTCGATCTTCATGCGCCCGCCGCGCCCGTAGCCCTGCTGCCGCCGCCACAGCTCGCGGTTCACAAACTCGAGATCGACGGGCACCCCGGCCGGCAGCCCCGAAACGAGCGCAATCAATGCCTCGCCGTGCGACTCGCCCGCCGTGGAAAAACGGATCATCGTAACTTCATTGTAATGGCTGAATGCAGGGGTCAGGTTTCAGGTGTCAGGGGTCAGAAAAGCCCCCCGCGACCCATCACAAGGGAACCTGATCGGCGGCTTGGGTGATGTATTCTGCTTGCGTCGACCACGGACGGCAGACCAGCTACAAATCCGCTGACCACTGTTCACTGACCACTGACCACTCTACATGGCCTATTTTCTTTTCAAATCCGAGCCCGGCGTCTACTCCTTCGACGATCTCGTGCGCGACGGGGAAACCGTGTGGGATGGCGTGACCGCTCCCGCAGCGGTCAAAAACCTGCGCGAGATGAAGGCGGGCACGAAGTGGATCTTCTACCACACGGGCGACGAGCGCACGGCCGTCGGCACCGGCACAGTGGTGAGCGTGGACGCGTCCGATCCCAAGGTGCCCATGGTGCGCGTCAAAGCAGGCAAGCGCCTCAGGCATCCCAAAACGCTTGCGGAGATCAAGGCGCAGAAGCTCTTCGCGAAATCTCCGCTGCTCGTCATCGGCCGGCTCTCCGTGGTGCCGCTGACCGAGCAACAATGGGAGTGGTTCCTGGCGTGATGCGGCGGGGAGTAGGCAGCAGCCATTAGGGACGCAGACTGAGAATCGGGTACCCTTTGGTTCCTCTTGCGGGCGCAAAGTCTTGCTTGCTCGCGGCCCACGGGCAGAAGATGGTGCTGTGACCCGTTATCTGCTCGACTCGAGCATTCTCCGCAGCATCCTCGACGCGCATCCTTCCGCGCCGCTGGCCGCTTGGCTCGATGCCCAGCCGGATGAAAGCCTCTACATCAGCTCCATGAACCTGGCCGAGATCTGGAACGGCATCCTTGCGCTGGCCTCGTCTGCGCAGCGCCAGGAAAAGGAAGGCTGGTTCGCGGGTCCGCGCGGCCCGCGCGTCGTCTTCGGCAACCGCGTGCTCACCTTCGACGACAGGGCCGCCCTGGTCTGGGGCCGGCTGGTCTCCGAACGCCAGCAGGCCGGCCTGCCCTGCGCGCCCATCGACATGATCTACGCGGCCATTGCGGAAGCGAACGGCTGCACCCTGGTCACCGACAATGAGGAGCGGTTTACGGGGCTCAAAGTTCTAAATCCGCTGAAGACGAGTGGATAGGGAGTAGGGAGTGGGCAATAGGGAGTAGGCCCTGATCCCTGATCCCTGATCCCTGATCCCTGATCCCTGATCCCTACTCCCTACTCCCTACTCCCTGCGTCCCCCAGCCAGCGCTTGGTTTGCAGCAACTGCCGGTTGTCGAGCGACCACACCTTCCCCGTCAGCTCATCCGGGCTGCGGCCTTCGCGCTCGGATTTCTCAAACTCGCTCTCGACGGCGCGCATCTTGGCGTCAAAGTCATCAATAAAGTTCAGCGCCAGCGCCTCGGGAATCATGGGCAATTTGGGCGAGCCGAACTCGAGCTTGCCGTGGTGCGAGAGAATCAGGTGCAGAATGAGCGTGCGCAGCCGCTCGGGAAAACCAGGCAGCGCCGCGATCTTCTTTTCCACCAGGTCCACGCCCATCTGGATGTGGCCGAGCAGGATGCCTTCCACGGTGTAGTCGAAGCCCGCAGCCCAGGTGAGCTCGTAGATTTTGCCGATGTCGTGCAGGATCACGCCCGTGATGAGCAGGTCGCGGTCGAGCAGCGGATAATGCGCGGCCACGCGGTCGGCGAGTCCCAGCAGGCTCACCACGTGCTCGAGCAGCCCGCCCAGCCAGGCGTGGTGCAGGCCGCGCGCCGCGGGCGCTTCGCGGAATGCCTCGGCGATGGCGTCGTCCGCAAGAACGGCGGCCAGCAGCCGCTTCAGGTCCGCGTTGCTCAGGCTCTCGACGCTCGCCTCCAGGTTGCTCCACAGCACGGTGATGTCGTGCGCCGTCGAGGGCAGAAGATCGCGCCGTTCCACCTCGCCGTCGAGGGCCTTGCGCAGTTGCTCCACCTTGATCTGGCAGCGGTCGTCGAAGCGCGCCACGCTGCCCCGCACCTTCACAGTGTCGCCGCGGTCGAAATCTTTGGCGATGCGCGGATCGCCCGGCTCCCACACCCGGCCCTCAAGCTGGCCGGTCCTGTCGCCCAGCATCAGGTTCAGGTAGGGTTTGTTCTGCTTGGTGGTTCGCTGCTGCCGCACCAGCACCAGAAAAAAACTGTCGAAGGTCTTTCCCTCCTCGAGGGAGGCGAGATCGGCGATAAAAATGTCTTTCATGCTGCCCTGAAGATTAACCCAACACCGCACATTTCCCCAAAAAGCGGGCCGGTGAAGCCAAAGCAAATCGGGTCTGGACCGCAAGGGCCCAGACCCGATCTTTGGCGAAGCGAATATTTCGATTTTACTGCTGCGGCTGGCCCTGGGGTTGATTTGGCGGCTGATTTTGCGGCGCACTGGCCGGCGCGGGCGCGCCGGGCACGGGGGCGATTGGCGTGGGCTGCGGCGCGGGCTGTTGCGTCTGGTTCTCCTCGGCCTTTTTTTCCTGGGAGTAGCGCGTCTTCTCGCCGGTTGCCGCCTGCGCCTTCTTTTTCTTCTTATTGTTCGTGGCCGCATTCCCGTTCAGGCCCAGCGGGGCCGACTGCGTCTCCTGGTCGGCAACCTCGCCCGCGGTCGGCGGAGCCGGCGCGTTGGCGTCACCATGCTGCGGCGCCGCCTTCTTTTTCCTCTCTTCGCGCGCGCGATCGCTGAAGCGCGTCTTCTGCGTGGGCGCTGCCGGCTCAAGCGGATTTGCCGGCTGCTGCGAGTTGTCCGCGGTTTCCGTGCCGCCGGCGTTTTCCGGCAGCGCTCCTGCGTTCTCCGTGCTGGCGTTGGCCGTGGCCGTGGGCAGCGTCTCGCGCGGGGCCTGGCCAAAGCGGATCTTCTCTTTCTTGCCCGGCTTCTCGCTGGCCTCTTCCTTCTTCTTGTCCGCCTTCGATGGCTTTGGCGGCGCCTGCGCCGTCTCCGGCTCGCTCTCTCCGCCGGATTTCTGCCGGAAGGTGTGCGTGCTCTCGCGGAACCGCGTCCGCTCCACTTTCGGCCTCTTCTTCGCCGACGGCGGAACGTAGGCGCTGTAGATGGGCTTGGTCTCGTTGGGGCTTGCGCCTGTGTCCACGTAGCCCGGCGCGATATCGATGAACGCATCCTCGCGCATCTTGGTCAGATATTCCCGGATCGCCGGCTCCATCCGGCTCATGTAGAGGGCCTCTTCTACCTGGTCTTCCACGTCCTTGTAAGGCGCGGGCCCGCCGGCGGTATGCTGCGTCACCTTGAGAATGATGTAGCCCTGGCGCGTGAGAATGGGCTCAGTGTACTGGCCGGCCGAGAGAGAGAATGTCTTGTCCTCGAGCGCCTTCGGCAGCTGGCCCTGCTTGTACTGGCCCAGATCCCCGCCCTCGCTCGCCGTCGGACCCTCGCTGAAGCTGCGCGCCAATTGGGTAAAATCGCCGCCCGCGTGCAGCCGCGATTCGAGGTCGTCGGCCTTGGCCTTCGCTGCAGCCACCTTCGCTGCATCGTCGGAGTTGGCCGCGATCAGAATCTCGCTCAGCCTCTCGCTCTCCGGCTGGGTGAAGTCCTGCTTGTGCTGCTCATAATACTGCTGCGCTTCGCCGGGCGTGAACTGGATGTGCTCGCCCACTTCCTGGCGCATCACTTCCTGGGTGACGATCTGATTGCGGATATTCTGCTTGAAATCCTCGAACGAAACGCCCTGTTCCTTGGCCGCATCCGCCAGCGCATCAATGTCGGGGAGGTTGTACTGCTTGCGGATTTCATCCAGCCGCTTTACCAGCTCGGTTTCACCGGTGATTCCCAGCTCCTTGCCCTTGGAAAGCCAGAGTTGCTGGTCGATCAGGCTGCGCAGCAGGTCCTTGCGTTCGGCCGATACCTCCTGCATCGACTCGCCCCGCTGCCGCGCGTCGTCCTCGAGCTCGCTCAAGGCGCGGTCGTAATCGGAGCTGGTGATGATCCGGTCATTCACGCGGGCGATGATCTGCTCCACCGCCGTGCCTCCGTACGGGCTGGCAGGCGCATTCGCCTGGGCGTGAGCCGGAATGACGCCGGGAAACAGGAGGCTCCCGATTGCGCACGCGACGGAGATGGGAAGAAATCTGTGGGTCATGATCCTGGCGCAGCCGGCAGACGGGAAAAAGCGGCCTTCCTTGGGCGCCTTCTGCATAGACGTCATTGTAAATCCCTGGGGAGCGGAAGGGAGCCGAGCCTGCCGGGTCAGTTTGAAAGGGACGGGCTTTCGCCCGGATGACGATTCAAAAAAATCGGCGGAGGCATGGCCTGAGCAAGATTTCATGGGAATCGGCCCATCTCCGAAAGGAGCGGCCGGGACAGATGTGCGCTTTCACTTTGCCGGCTCGGCCGGACGGCCCTGCCGCCGCGCCGGACTCGCCCTGGGCCCAGTGCTCCAACCCGTTACTTTCCGCAAAAAGGACTGGCAATCCGTGACCCTCAAGTAACCCCCCGCTACCTGAACGGCCTCTCTCCGCGTCCAATTGTGCGGTGCTATACTTTAAGCTGAAGATGGCTCTGCCGGGGCTTCGCGGAGTGGTCTTATGCTGGTTCCCAAGCCTTGCCGGAGTTGGGCAAGGCGAAATTTTTATCGAAGGGCAGTCCGCACCCCGGTGCCGCTTCGGTCCCAGAGGGAATCCAGGAGACACGCAGGACGCCGATCGCAACCGCCATCTGGAGGTTCGGTCT
>JASHUF010000043.1 GCA_030040175.1 Acidobacteriaceae bacterium | reverse complement strand
GACGTGGCCGATTCGGACGATCCCTCGGGAGGCCGCTGACGCCTCAGCACCCGCGGAGTGTGCGCATTCTCCCTGTAAAATGGCGGGAACGCGCAACGCATCTCTCGAAATCGATTTGGACTCGCGATGAGCTACTACGACCAGGTGGCGGAAGCCGCCGCATTCTTGAAAACACGCTTGCACGGGCACGAGCCGCGCGTGGGCGTGGTGCTGGGATCGGGACTGGGCGCGGCCGCGGATGCGGTTGTGGACCCGGTGATTGTGCCTTACGGCGAGATTCCGCATTTTCCGCGGTCGACGGTGGAAGGGCACCCGGGACGAATCGTCGCTGGCGCGCTGGGTGGGGCGCCTGTGGCCATCATGCAAGGGCGTGTGCATTCTTACGAGGGCTATTCGCCGCTTGAGGTCACGTTTCCGCTGCGCGTGCTGGGCGCGCTGGGCGTGCGCGCGGTGGTTTTGACCAATGCCGCCGGCGGGATTCAAGAGGGTCTGAGCCTGGGTGCGCTGGTGGCGCTCAGCGATCACATCAACATGATGGGATGGAATCCGCTCACGGGGGCGAACGAGCCGCGCTTCGCATTCGCGCCGGGCGCGGGGCTGCGCTTCTTCGACATGACCGAGGCCTACAGCAAACGGCTGCGGGCGCTCGCCCGCGAAGCCGCGCGCGAAGAGGGATTCGAGCTGAAAGAAGGTATCTATCTGGCCACGCCGGGACCGAGCTTCGAGACCCCGGCGGAGATTCGCGCCTTTCGCACGCTGGGCGCCACTCTGGTGGGCATGTCCACGGTGCCGGAGACCCTTGTGGCGCGGCACATGGGCATGGATGTGCTGGGCCTCTCCTGCGTTACCAATCTGGCGGCGGGACTGAGCGCGGCGCCGCTGAGCCACGAAGAAGTGTTTGAGACCGGGCGCAAGGTGGAGGCCAGGCTCGCCGGCCTGCTCACGCGGCTGGCGCCGAGGATCGATGCATTGATAAGGGCGGAAACAAAGGCATGAGGAAGACAAAAACGACTCTCTCTGGGTAAAAGACTTGTGGTATAACAGTTATATCAGTGCGCTTCCATTTCGATTCACGCAAAAGCCGGCAATTGAGGGCAAACCCGCGCCGCGCAATCGGCTTTGAAGAGGCGCAGGAGATTTTCGGCCGTCCTTACTACCTGGACCGGCGGTCCGACCTGCCTGAACAGTACCGCGCGATCGGCTGGTGGGCGACCAGCTTTACTCGCTGATTTTCGAAGTCCGCGAGGACGAGGAAGGCGAGTTCTACCACCTGGTCACGCTCTGGAAATCCACGCGCGAAGAAAAGGAGTTATATGCCGAAAGCAGTTAAAGCCCGAAAGCCGGTTTCCGCAGACAAAATTGCAGCCATGGCCGAAAGAGGCGAGGATATCTCGCGATTCTTCAGCGGCAAGGGCAAAATGATGCAGCCGATTCAGCGCGTCAACGTGGATTTTACGCTTGCCATGCTGAAGGAGCTGGATGATGAGGCCCGTGCCTTGAACATCAGCCGGCAGGCCTTGATCAAATCGCTCTTAAGACAGGGACTGGATCAACAGCTCCTTGCCCGCAGGGCACGCTAAACTGTCTACTTTCCTGCCGTGAGCGCGGCCACGGGCACGAGCATATCTTCTTTGCGCATCACCAGATTGGTGGCGTTGAGCGTGGCCAGCTCGAAGCCGTGGCCGTGGGTGATGGCGTCGGTGGGGCAGGCCTCGACGCAGTAGCCGCAGAAGATGCAGCGGTTGTAGTCGATGTTGTAGACCTTGGCGTAGCGCTCGGAGGAAGAGATGCGCTGCTCGGCGGTGTTGTCCGCGGCCTCAATATAAATGCAGTTCGAGGGGCATGCGGCCGCGCAGAGAAAACAGGCCACGCACTTTTCCAGGCCGTTCTCGTCGCGCTGCAGCACGTGCGCGCCGCGGAAGCGCTGCTCGAAGACGGCGCCGCGCAGGGGTCCGGGGCCGTCAGGGTAATTCTCGACCTCGGTGGGCTCGAGCATCTCGCGAAAGGTGATGCTCATGCCCTTGGCGATGCCCGCAACGTTGCGCACAATCGACATATCTCCAGTATACGATGAGGGACGGGAGGGGCTCTTGCCATGCGCATGCGCGTTGGCGCGACTCTGGCGCTCTTTAGTTTCATGATGGGAATATGGACTGCGCGGGCGCAAGGCCAAGCGCAGCCGGCACCGGCCGAGCCGATGGGGCAGATGGGCGCAACGGACGCGATGCGCAAGCCCGCTCCGCCCGCCGGACCGCTGAAGATCACGTATGGCGAGCAATCGGCTGAGTGGACACCGGCCACGCTCGCTGCGCTGCCGCACACGACGGTGACCGTCTACAACGAACACACGAAGGCCAACGAGACCTATGCCGGCGTGCCGCTGATCGATCTGCTCACGAAGCTGGGCGTGCCGGATAAGCCGCGCGGCAAGCAGTTCCGCATTTACCTGGTAGCTGTGGGGTCGGATGGGTACGAGGTGGTGTATTCGCTGGGCGAGATTTGCCCGGATGTGCATGACGCGACGGTGCTGGTGGCCGACAGCGAGGAAGGGAAACCGATCGCCGCCGACGGGCCGCTGAAGATGGTGGCGACGGGCGAAAAGCGGCCGACGCGCTGGGTGCGCAACCTGGTGGCGATCCGGGTGATGACGGCGGAGTGAACGCTCCTTCCCGTGCGGTGCCGGGCGGGGAGAACCAGGTCAGTGCCCTTTCCCATCCTCAACGCAAAGAGCGCGTAGAGGATGGGCCCCCAGGTTCATGCTGAGTTGGGCGGGGGACCGCGATTTGTGCTTCCCAGCGCTCACGGCTGCGGGTTACGGCTGAGGGCGCTTTTCGGGCTCTTGGTTCTCTTCCTGCGCGGGCTTCTGCTCTGACTGCGGACGGCTGGGCGCAGCGTGCTGCGGCGGAGCGGGCCGACGCTCGGGCAGAGTACGTGCCGGCGCGGGATGGCTGGGAGCAGCCTCAGCACGCGGAGCCGGACTTGGCTCTGTATGAG
Organism: Acidobacteriaceae bacterium; assembly: GCA_030040175.1. Classification (GTDB taxonomy): domain Bacteria; phylum Acidobacteriota; class Terriglobia; order Terriglobales; family Acidobacteriaceae; genus Telmatobacter. The sequence continues at coordinate 3,025 of JASHUF010000043.1, read as the reverse complement.
CGGGTGCAGTTTCGGGATGGCTTGGCGCGGGATGGGCCGCTTCAGGTTGCTCCGGCGCGGCGCGATCGGCGGGCGCGGAAGCAGGCCGAGCCGGTTCCGATCGATTCGGTTCGGGGTGATTGGGCGCAGCCGGTTCCGCGCGATTCATCGGAGCCGGTGCCGGATGGGCTTCCGCGGTGGTGCGCGGCGGAGGCGGCAGATGGCGCAGACCCGAGGTCACGACCGGATGCACGTTGGGAACCGCAGCCACGGGATGCGGCGCGGCGAACTCCGCCGGGTGGCCCTGGTTGGCTGAGGCAAACTGCGCGCGGTTCACGCTGGCCGCTTGACGAATCTGCACCTGCGTAGCCATGGGCGGAGCGTGCGGCTCACGCAGCGCCTCGAGCTCCGCGGGGCGCGGACGCACCTGCAGGCCGCCCGCACCCCCGTTATAGCTGACGCGGTTCACCGTTACGTTGGTGATTTTGTAGACGTAAACGTTGCGCACCACAGTGACATTCACGTTGTTCACGGTGCGGTTGTAATCGAAGATGCTGCCGTTCCAGTAGCCGCCCTGGTAGCCGAAGCCGATGTAACCAAAGCCGTAATTGATGCCGCCGTAGAAGCCGATGTGCGGTCCCCAGTAGCCGTGGAAGAAGGCGTAGCGGCCGCGCGCGAAGGCCCAGTAGCCCGGCGTCCAAAGCGCGCCCGTGTACGGCGCCTGCACCCACGCTCCGGGAACCCAATAGTAGCCTCCATCGCTCGCGTAGTCCCAGTAGCCGGGGGTCCAGATGTAGCCGTCACCGGGGCAGGGCGGCTGGTCGTAGTCGGGCAGCGGAGGGGGCGGGTCAGGCGCAGTCTCCTCGGGCTGAATGCCGTAGTCCGATTCGTCGGCGGTGTCGTCGTAGCTGCCGTACTCGGGCGACGGGGAGGGTGCGCCAACGCCGTTCTCGTAGCCATTGGCGCTGGCGTCGGATACGGGAACTACGTTGGCCGATGCCGGATCGGAAGAGGCTTGCTGCCCGGTCTGATCCTGCGCTTGGTCGGTTGCCGTGGAGGTTTGCGATTGATTTCCGTGACAGCCGGCAAGGAAAAGGGCGAGCGATAGACCCGCGAAAATGTTGAGCTTGGACGCAAGGCGAAGCGTCATTGCACACCTCTCTCTCTGCGTTTGGATGCCGGGCGCCGAAGGTGCGTTCGCTAAAGACGGCCAGATTCCGGGACGCTCGCCCGCGGGCCCGGTGACCCGTTGAGCTTACCAGTTTAACTTAACCGTGGGAGCCGGGAGGCACCGAGCGGCCGCGATTATTGGCGGGCGGCGTGGTGACGGGATGGCGCTCGGTGCGGGGATTCACCAGCGCATCGCACAGCGCCGAATCCTGGCCGCGGGCGAGGCCCTCGACGGCGTCCTGCGCACGGCAGAGGCGCAGCTTCATTTGGTCCGCCTCTTCACCGCTGAGGGCCGCGGTGCGATCGAGACCGCTGAAGGGGTCGCGGTCGTAGCGATAGAGCACGTCCGTCGCCGGCTTCTGCTTGCCGTAGTCGAAGTGGTTCCAGGTGCAGAGTTCCACGTGGCCGTCGCCCTCGGCGAGCACGGCGTAGATCTGGGTCCAGCCGGGCTCGGAGGAGGTGTTGGAATTCCACACCGGCGCGCCCTGGCCGCCCCCTTGCGCAGAATCGATCCAGCGCGCAGCCCACATGTGATGCGCGAAATCGTAATAGAACGCGGTGAAGTAGGTTTCCGCGGAGCAGTTGCGGCAGTTGTCGTAAAGCGCGGCCAAATCTTCGCTGGCGCCGTCGGCGAAACGCTGCCAATCGAAGAGGCGCAGGTTGACGCCGGTGAGGATGGGCGCGACCAGATGGCCGGTGAGCGAGGCGCTCCACACGGTGAAGGTGTCATCGGCGGGCAGCGATTGCGGCGTCGAGCGCAGGCTGGTGATGACGAGCGCGGCGTCGTACTTGACGCCGATTTCGCGGATGGCCGTCCACGGGTCGATCTGGAGCGAGCGCGTGACCCAGGCCACGATGTTCTGATCCTGCTGCGCATGGAAGCTGACCCAGCGGAAGGCGTCGGAAGTTTGCAGAGGCGCAGTTTGTTGCGTTGGATTTTGTTGCGCGGGGAGGGTCGCGGCGAGGAACAACAGAGAGGAAACAGGGCAAAGAAGACGCCGGAGAGAAACGACCTGCATGGGTTTAGATATACCAGAGGCGGCGGAGCGTTCGCGAACGAGGGTCACTGCGCGGGCGCGATCTGCCTGGCGAGGTCGGGAGGGACTGCGGTTTGCGCGGCACTTGACGTCAGGAGCGCATCCCATCCGTCTTCAGAGCCGTGATAGCGCGTGTATTCGGCTTTGCAATAGGCCGTGAAGCCGTCGGCGGCCTCAGTATTGCGCGCCGCCTGGGCGAGATGGATGGCTTTGGCGCAGTACCAGAAGCCGGTGGGGTCAGGATGGGTCATCTCGAGATCGGCAACGGCGAGCTGGTAGACATCCTGCAGGCTCGAGGGGTCGAGCGTGAAGACGCGCGTAAGAAAGTCGCGCGCCTGCATGTAATCCTTCTGCTGGAGTGCGCAGAAGCCCGCGGCGCCGGTGAAGATAATCGACATTTGCCGCGAGAGCGCCGCGAAGGCGGCGTCGCCCATGCCGGCCGGCTTTTGCCACGCAGTCAGCTCGCGCATGCCGCCGGTGGCCTGGAGGCAGAGCTCGCCGAGTGCCGCGGCATCGCCCTGCGTGGCCTTGGCGCGGTCGTAGGCCACCACCACGGCGAGCGCGCGCACATTGCCGGGCTCGAGGGCAAGCAGGCGGCGCGCGACTTCCTCGACCTTGGCGGCATTGCCCAGGAGCTGCCAGGCGGCCAGGGCCTGCGTGAGCGCGTCAGACGCAACCACGCTCCTGGGATACTGGGCGGCGAAGGCTTCCATGGCGTCAGCGCGCGCGGTGGTGTCCTGCGTATTGAGCGCGGCCATGTAGGCCTTGTACTCCGCGGGGTCCTGGATGACTTTCTGGTTAGAGTTCTGAGCGGCTGCCGGGTTGGCGGGAGCGGGTTG
>JASHUF010000411.1 GCA_030040175.1 Acidobacteriaceae bacterium | reverse complement strand
CTGAATCCTGCCTTGCCTCCCGCACAGCGCGCCGCCGATCTTGTCCACCGCATGACCCTCGAGGAAAAAGCTGGCCAGCTCGTCAACCAGGCCCGCGCCATCCCCCGCCTCAACGTGCCCGCCTACGACTGGTGGAGCGAGGCCCTGCACGGCGTGGCCGTCAACGGCACCACCGAGTTTCCTGAGCCCATCGCCCTCGCCGCCACCTTCGATCCCGAGACCATCCACCAGATGGCTGTCGACATCGGCATCGAGGGCCGCATCAAGCACGTGCAGGCGCTGCGCGCCAATGGCGGCTTCAGCAACATCTTTCAGGGTCTCGATTTTTGGGCCCCCAACATCAACATCTTTCGCGATCCCCGCTGGGGCCGCGGCCAGGAAACTTACGGTGAAGACCCCTTCCTCACCGCGCGCATGGGCGTCGCCTTCGTCACCGGCATGCAGGGCGACGATCCCCACTACTACCGCGTCATCTCCACGCCCAAGCACTTCGCCGTGCACTCCGGCCCCGAGCCCACGCGCCATGAAGCCGACGTCACAGTCAGCAAGCACGACGAGCTCGACACCTATCTTCCCGCCTTTCGCGCCACCGTCGTCGAGGGCAAAGCCGGCTCCGTCATGTGCGCTTACAACAGCATCAACGGCCAGCCCGCCTGCGCCAACCAGTTCCTCCTCGATGACCAGCTTCGCGGCAAATGGAACTTCGGAGGCTACGTCGTCTCCGACTGCGGCGCCGTGCGCAACATCTTTGACGGCCATCACTACGAGCCCACGCAGGCCCAGGCTTCAGCCGTGAGCCTTGCGCGCGGCATGGACAACGAGTGCGTCGACTTCACCACCAAGGTCACCGACGACCACGACTACAAGCCCTACCTCGACGCCGTAAAGGAAGGCTACCTCAAGGAGAGCGACATCGACCGCGCCCTCATCCGCCTCTTCACCGCGCGCATGAAGCTGGGCATGTTCGATCCGCCCTCCATGGACCCCTACTCCAAAATCGACGAGTCCGGCCTGAACAGCCCTGCGCATCGCGCCCTCGCGCTCAGGCTCGCCAACGAGTCCATGGTCCTGCTCAAGAATGACGGCGTCCTCCCGCTCAAAACCTCCGGCATCAAAATCGCCGTCGTCGGCCCGCTCGCTGACCAGACCCGCGTCCTGCTCGGCAACTACACCGGCATGCCCACCCGCATTGTCTCCATCCTCGACGGCATCCGCGCGGAGTTCGCCGGCGACTCCATCCAGTACGTTCCCGGCACGCAGTTCCTCGGCAAGGATTATGAGCCGGTGCCTTCGGCTCTGCTCACCACCGCGGGGGAGCCCGGCGTGAAGGCCACGTACCTCAAAGGCGACATCGTCACCTATCTTTCGACCAAGCCGCATCTCACCACCCTGGTCTCGCGCACCGAGCCGGACATCGACACCGCGGCGCAGCCGCTCCCGCCCCAAGCCGCCGGCGTCAAGCCGCTCGCCATGCGCTGGGAGACCACGCTCACGCCGCAATCCACCGGCGACTATGAGCTCGGCCTCCAGGCCGACGGCTTTTTCCGCGTCTCGCTCGATGGGCAAGTCATCGCCAACGCCGACGACACCGACGGCTTTGAAACCAAGACGGGCCGCGTCCGCCTGGAAGCCGGCAAGCCTTACCAGGTCGCCGTCGATTTCAGCCAGGCGAATCGTCCCCTCGCGCGCGCCCGTCTCGTCTGGATGAAGATGGATCAGGCGCCTGATCCGGCGGCGATCCACGCCGCGCGCAACGCTGACGTCACCATCGCTGTCGTCGGCATCACCGGCCAGCTCGAAGGCGAGGAGATGAAGATCGATCTGCCCGGCTTCAAGGGCGGCGACCGCACCAGTCTCAATCTTCCGCAGCCCGAGGAAGATCTGCTCCAAGCCCTCGCCGCAACCGGCAAGCCGCTGGTCGTGGTCCTCACCAACGGCAGCGCGCTCGCCGTCAACTGGGCCAGCACGCATGTCAACGCCATCCTCGACGCCTGGTATCCCGGTGAGGAGGGCGGCACGGCCGTGGCGCAAACCCTCTCCGGCCGCAACAACCCCGCCGGCCGCCTGCCCGTCACCTTCTACACCGGCATCGACCAGCTCCCGCCCTTCGACGACTACTCCATGAAGAACCGCACCTACCGCTACTTCACCGGCACGCCGCTCTATCCCTTCGGCTACGGCCTCAGCTACACCACCTTTTCGTATAGCGGCCTTCATCTGGCTGCGCCACCCCTCAAAGCCGGCAGCGCCTTCACCGCGGAGGTCACGGTCACCAACACCGGCCGGCGCGAAGGCGATGAAGTCGCCCAGCTCTACCTCACCTTCCCCGCCGTGTCCGGCGCGCCCCTGCGCGCGCTGCGCGGATTCAGGCGCGTCCATCTCGCCCCCGGCGCCTCGGAGCGCGTGCGCTTCTCGCTCTCGCCGCGCGATCTGAGCATGGTCACGGATGCCGGTGAAATCATCGTCGCCCCAGGCGATTACACCGTCTCCATCGGCGGCGGCCAGCCCGGCACAACCGCGCCCGCCGTCAGAGGAACCTTCCATAGGAAGGAAACCCTGACGCTGCCCGAGTAATCCTTCGAACCGTGACTCTCACGGCAAGAGCATCCCCGAGGGAGGCTGCGAGGATAGCCCAGGATAGGGCGTGTCGTCCGCTCCTGCGGACGAAACGCGGAATCCTGGGAAACGCGCAAAAAAAGAACCTTGAGCCTCGTAGAGGCGACGGAGCCGAGCCACGAACGTCGCATTCCGACTGATCCGCATCTGGCGCGGGAACCATTCTCTCCTGCGCGGTGTCTACCTGAGCAAAGTGGTTCCGGACGGGAAGATCGAGCGGTCTTCAGCCTGCGCGCACGCAATGCGCTCGCGCAGCGGCGGGGAGAGCTGCGCGCCTTGAGCTCTGCCGCTTCCGGAGGGAACCATCCACTCTCCGGGAGGCAGCCGATGTTTGAAGACTCCACCTTCGAATCCATGGGCGCCATCCACACGCGCACCCGCGGATGGATGATGGCCACCTTCGCGCTCAACGGAACCATCCTGCTGGCGCTGGTCCTCGTTCCCATCTTCCATCCCGAGATGCTGCCCGGCCGCTTGCGCCCGATTCTTATGGCAGCGCCGCCTCCACCCGTCGAGCCGGTCCGGCTGACGCCCGCCGTCGAGCAGCCGGCAATGGCCGCGCCGCAGAGCAGCGCTCCCGTCTTTGAGGCGCCCCGCATTATTCCCTCGCTCAATCCCGCGCCTGGCGCGCCCGACAACTCCATCCCCATCGATCCGCGAAATCTCGCCGGCAGCGGAAACCCCGGCGCAAACAACGTCCCCTTCGGTTCCGGCAGTAACGTGCGCGTCATCGAGCAGCAGCCCCGCGCGCCCGCAGCCGTCTCGCAGGGCGTGATGAATGGGCGGCTCGTCTTCAATCCCAGGCCCGTCTACCCGCCCATCGCCATTGCATCCAGGACGGAAGGCACAGTCGTTCTCGAAGCCGTTATCTCGAAAACCGGCTCCATTGAGAACCTGCGCGTGACGAGCGGCCCCGCCATGCTGCAGCAGGCCGCGCTCGATGCCGTGCGGCGCTGGCGCTATCGCCCCTACACCCTCGACGGCCAACCCGTCGAAGTGGAGACCACCGTCAACGTCGTCTTCACGCTTAATTAGCTTTCGCCTTCCAAGCTCTGAGTAAGATTGCAGATGTCATTCTGAGCGCACGGGGCCCCAAACGTCTTCGGGGTCCCCCAAGAGCGATCTACGTTCTTGGGGGTCGAGTTTGGGGGTGGTAAGCGAAGAATCTGCTTTTGCTTTTCCCATTTCACCCGATACAGACTTCTCAGGGACCACACCGGCGCGTCTTCTGAGCAAGTGTGAGCCATTTAAAACCGTGGAGCGTTGCAGCGGCCTCCGGAGCCTGTACGCGGAGCCAACACCGCGCGGCCTCAGCGCACGCGAAGCTCTCGCGTGAGACAATGGTCCCCGCCATGAATCGGACCTCGCTTCTCACCTCGCGCCGCACATTCCTCCTCACCTCTTCCGCCGCAACCCTCGCCGCCGCTTCGCAATCGTTCGCACGATCCGCGGGATTCGTCGCCCCTCCCTCGCCCCGCACCCGCGTCTTCGTCGCCTCCAGCGCCCCCGACGGCATTCTCGCCTGCGACTGGAATCCGCACACCGCCGAGCTCACGCCTGCCGGCGTCGCTGCCAGCGTGCCCAAAGTTGCCTGGGTCGCTTTCTCGCCCGGCCGCGAGTTCGTCTTCTCTGCTTCTGAGCTCCATAGCTTCGCCGGCAAGCCCACCGGAGAAGTGGCCAGCTTCCGGCTGGCCCAGGGCAGGCTCGAAGCCTTGAGCGCGCGCAACTCCGCCAACACCGGCACCTGCCACGTGGCCGTCGACCGCACCGGGCAGATGCTGCTCGCCGCGGATTACACCGGCGCCAGCGCCGCCAGCTTTCGCATTCGCGAGGGCGAGCTGAGCGAGCCCGTGTGGACCGAGCATTACACCGTGCACGGGCCTAATCCCGATCGCCAGGAGATGGCGCACCCGCACTTCGCCTCCTTCTCGCCCGGCAATCGCTTCGCCTATATCAACGACCTCGGGGGCGACTCGATTCACATCTACAAGCCCGATCCGGCCACAGCCGCCATGACGCCCGCCGGCATTTACCACGGCGCGCCCGGCTCCGGCGCGCGCACGCTGCACTTCCATCCCAACGGCCACACCGCCTATTGCATGAATGAGCTTGCCTCCACTGTCGATGTTCTCGAGTGGCACAAAGCCGACGGCAGCCTCACCCTGGTCACGCGCATCGATCTTCTGCCGGCCGATTACCACGGCCCCACCCGCGGCTGCGACACCGTGATCACGCGCGACGGCAGATTCGTCTACTTCGCCAACCGCGACGACAATTTTCTCTACTCCTTCCGCGCCGACTTTCACTCCGGCGCGCTCACGCCCATCGCCCGCTCCAGCTGCGGCGGCAAAACCCCGCGCAACTTCACCCTCGATCCCACTGAGCGCTGGATGCTGGTCGCCAATCAGGACTCGAACTGGATCAGCATCTTCGCCCGCGATCCCGCTACCGGCAAACTGGCGGATGAAGGCCGAAACGTCGCCGCCCTCGCGCCCATGTGCATTTTGTTCGCTTGAAGAGAGAAGCCGCCGCTTCCTGATGCCGAGTCCCGAGCAATCCCGACAAGATCGCGGATGTCCTTCTGAGCGCACGCGCGCCCCAAAACGCTGTTCAGTTTTGGGGGTGGTAAGCGAAGAATCTGCGGTTGCTTTTTCCTGCCTGCCGGAAGGAACTTCCTTTATCGCCGCTCTATTTATTCACTCAGCCAGGGCTACGCGCCAACTAGCGCAGGCACACCGGTACCCGCCGGCCGCGGCTCTTCTTCCGCGACTGCTGCCGCCACCGGCACATGCGCCAGTTCCCATGCGGAGCGGTCCTTGAGCAGGCGCGCCACAAACGCCGTGTGCATCGCGTGTCCCGCGCGCTCGGCCACCACGTGCCCCTCGATCCGCCTCCCCGCCAGCGCCAGGTCGCCAATCAGGTCCAGCACCTTGTGCCGCACAAACTCGTCCGTGAAGCGCAGCGGCCCGTTGATCGGTCCCTTCGCGCCCAGGATGATCGCGTTCTCCGTGCTCGCGCCGCGAATCAGTCCCATGTCGCGCAGCTTCTGCTCGTCCGCCTTGTAGCCGAAGGTGCGCGCCGGCGCAATGGTCGTCCCGTACGTCTCTGCCGCCAGGTCCACGCACGTCTTTTGCTGCCCGATCGGCGCGGGAAAATCGATCGCGTACGAAATCCGGTACCCCGATCCCGGATACACGCCGATGAACTTGTTCCCCTCCCGCACTTCCACCGCGCGCAGCACCCGGATCGTCTCCCGCCGCCGCCGCTGCGTGCGAATCCCCACGCGCAGAAACGCCTCCACGTAGGGCAGCGCGCTCCCATCCAGAATAGGCAGCTCCAGGTTATCCAATTCCAC
>JASHUF010000410.1 GCA_030040175.1 Acidobacteriaceae bacterium | reverse complement strand
ACAACCTTTACGGCAAGGAATATGTGGATGCGCTGCATGCCTGCCGCGACAGGATCGATTCCATCGAGGTCGACCGCCTCCGCGTCAAGCCGGTCATCAAGATCACGGGCGAGTTCTGGGCGCAGACGACGGAGGGCGACGGCAACTTCAACATGTTTGCCTTCCTCGAGAAGGAGGGCGCGCAGGTTCTGGTCGAGCCCATCGCCACTTGGATCGATTACATGATGTATGTCGCCAAGGAAGGTTCGCGCGCACGCGCGCAGGCGCAACCTCCTTACCGCGACCCCAGGTGGTACGAGCTGAAGAAGAAAACCGTCAATCGGCTTTCCCTGCTCAAGAAGACCGTCGGGCTCGATATCGGGAGCTCCATGTGGACCTATTTCTATCACCGCACCATCCGTCACCTGGGCGGAACCGGGCACCATCTGGTGCCGCAGGCGGAACTGGCGCGGCTTGCCCACCCCTTCTATCACCAGTTGGCGCGCGGCGGAGAAGGACACATGGAGGTGGGCAAGAACATTTTTTACACGGTCAATCACCTCTGCCACATGGTCCTGGCGCTGAAGCCGTTCGGCTGCATGCCGTCAACCCAATCGGACGCCGTGCAATCGCGCGTGGTCAGCAAGTTCAAGGACATGATCTTCCTGCCCATCGAGACTTCCGGCGAGGGCGAGGTGAATGCGCACAGCCGCGTGCAGATGGCTCTGGCCGAGGCCAAAGCCAAAGCTCGCGCGGAGTTTGAGGGCGTGCTCCAGAAAACCGGCAAATCCCTCGACGATCTTCGCGCGTACGTGGCCGGGCATCCCGAGCTGCGCCGTGGACTCTACAAGGTTCCCCACCGCGACGGCATTGCCGGAACAGCCGCACAGTTCGCATGGCACGTAAGCGAGCGGATGAACAAAGACCGCGCCTATCGCCGCCGCACCCGCGTGGCCATGTCGGCGCAGCAGGTGGCGTGATGCGCATTCCCTTGCGAATCATTACCGATGGCTGCCTTGCGGGGATGAGCCTGCTGCTGGGTGCGGCGCTCGATGTCATGCTCTTCGGCGTCTTCCGTGCACACCTGCGCCACGCTTTCGCCGCGCCGAGCTATCGCCCCGTCTACCTGCGCTCCGGCCGTCGCAACAGAAACCGGTATTGATCCGGATTCGAGGAGAAGAGTTGATGCAGCAGCTTCTGGTTGGGCTCGACGTTGGCTCGACGACCGTGAAGGCCATCGTGGTGGACGCGGCCACTGACGCCACGCTGTGGCAGGATTATCAGCGGCACGAAACGCGGCAGCCGGAAAAAGTGCTCGAGTTCCTGCGCCGCATGGAATCGGAGACGGGCATTGCGCCGGAAAACACCCGCATCTTCGTCACCGGGTCGGGCGGCGGTAGGCTGGCCGAGATGATCGGCGCCAAATTCGTGCAGGAAGTTCATGCCGTGGCGCTGGCGGTCGAGAAGCTGCACCCGGAAGTCTACTCCGTGATCGAATTGGGCGGCCAGGACGCCAAAATCATTGTCTTCAAGGACGATGAGGAGACCGGCCGCAAGAAGAAGATCCCCTCCATGAACGACAAGTGCGCCGGCGGAACCGGCGCCGTCATCGACAAGATCAACGCCAAGCTCAAGATTCCCGCCGCGGAATTGGGCAATCAGGGTTACCACGGGATCAAACTGCACAAGGTTGCAGGCAAATGCGGTGTCTTTGCGGAGACGGACATCAACGGCCTGCAAAAGACGGGCACGCCTTCTCACGAATTGATGGCCTCTCTGTTTGAAGCCATCGTGCTGCAAAACCTGAGTGTGCTCACGCGCGGCAACACGCTGCGCCCGCACGTGCTTCTGCTCGGCGGCCCGAATTCCTTTATCCGCGGCATGCGCGAGGCCTGGCAGGCCAACATCCCGCGCATGTGGAAGGAGCGCAAGGTCGAGATTCCGGAGGGAGCCACGCCTGAGGATCTGATCAAGGTTCCCAGGAACGCGCAGTACTTCGCGGCCCTGGGCTCAGTCGAGTTCGGCAAAGACGAGGAACCCGAGGTCGGCCGCTACCTTGGTTGCGAAAAGCTTGCCTGGTACATCGATTTCGGCCGCGCCGAAGAGAAAGCCGCATCGGGCGGCAAGGCGCTGATCACCGATAGCGCCGAACTCGAAGAGTTTCGTTCGGAGTACCGGCGCAAGAAGTTCGTGCCCGCAGAGTTCCGTCCCGCCGAAGTGGTCTCCGGCTTCGTCGGGGTCGATGGAGGATCCACCTCGACCAAAGCCGTGCTTCTTGACAAGGCCGGGGAAATCCTCTGCAAGTCCTACCAGCTTTCGAATGGGAATCCGATCCAGGACACCATCGAGATGTTCGAGAAGCTGCGCGAACAGGTGGAAACTCGAGGCGCAACCCTCGAAGTGCTGGGCGTGGGTACGACCGGCTACGCCAAAGACATTCTCAGAGATGTGCTCAAGGCAGACGTCGCGCTGGTCGAAACTGTCGCGCACACCGAATCCGCGCTGAAGTTCTATCAGGACCCTCACGTGATCGTCGACGTCGGCGGCCAGGACATCAAGCTCATCGTGCTGAAGGATGGGCGCGTGAAAGACTTCAAGCTGAACACGCAGTGCTCGGCCGGCAACGGATACTTTCTGCAATCGACGGCCGAGGGTTTCGGCATGAAGGTGGAACAGTTCGCGGATATCGCCTTCTCAGCCAAGTCGATGCCCTCCTTCGGCTACGGCTGCGCCGTGTTTATGCAGTCCGACATTGTGAACTTTCAGCGCCAGGGCTGGCGGTCGGAAGAAATTCTCGCCGGCCTCGCCGACGTGCTGCCCAAAAATGTGTTTCTCTACGTCGCCAGTATTCCCAACCTGGCTACCCTGGGCACGCGCTTCGTCCTGCAGGGCGGCACGCAGAACAATCTTGCCGTGGTCAAGGCCGAAGTCGATTTCATCCGCTCCAGCTTCCGCGCCAACGGCAAGGAACCCGAGATCATTGTGCACGAACACTGCGGCGAATCGGGTGCGATTGGCGCCGCACAGGAAGCCTTGCGCTTGTGGCGAAAGGGAAAGGTTACTACCTTTATCGGCCTTGATGCCGTGCGCGCCATTCGCTACCGCACCACCCGCAACGAGGACACCCGCTGCTACTTCTGCAAAAACAACTGTCTGCGCACCTTTATCGATGTGGACGTAAGCGGCCAAGCCTCGCAGGAGCTTGTTGCCGCCGCTCCCGCCGAGGACCGCGCGGCAACGGAAGAGGAAGTCGCCGCCGTAGTCGCTAACCTGCCCAGTCTTGAGCAGATTCAGGCCAATCTTCCGGCCGCTTCTCATGGCTCCTCGTGCAGCACCGGCCACACCCACGATGACGGGGGTGGATGCGGCTGCAGTTCGCCCAAGACAACGTCTTTCCGTGCCAAGGTCGAACCCCTGATCCAGATTCAGGCGGCTGCCGGCGCAAAGACGGTCGTCGAGGCTCCGAAGCCGACCATGGAGTTCCAGCCGCGCAAGACCAAGGTCCCGCTGCGCGTCGGCGAGCAGCGGCTTATCATCGCCACCTGCGAAAAGGGCGCCGTGGAAGACCTCAACGACATGAAGGGAATCAAAGCCGACATTGATAAGATCAAGGCCGCAAATCCCAATTTCGTTGATATCGCCGCGCACGAGGTTTTCCGCCATCGCGACGTCCCCAGCGCCGCCGACGCAATCCCCGGCACGAAGGGGCTCTTCGTCTCGAAGGCGCTCAAGGAGCGTGCCGCGCTGATGGAGCGGCGCAAAGATTTCCGCATCGGCATTCCACGGCTGCTGAATACCTACACCTATGCGCCCCTGTTCAACGCCTACTTTGCCAGTCTCGGCGTTCAGTCTGAAAATATCGTCTACTCCGATTACACAACCCCGGAACTTTACCGCGCCGGCGCCAGCCGCGGCGCAGTCGACCCCTGCTATCCGTCGAAGATCGGCATCGCGCACGTTTATAACCTCCTCGCCGTTAAGCACAGCAAGAAGCCGTTGCATGCCATCTGGTTCCCGATGTACGACGTGCTGCACACGCCGCTCGTCAACCTGACCGGCTCCAATGCCTGCCCCACGGTCACAGCTACGCCCAACGCGGTGAAGGCGGCATTCACCAAGGAAAGCGACCTGTTTGGCGAAAACGGCATCACCTACCTCGATCCCATTCTCAATCCGCAAGACCGTAAGATTTGCGCGGACCAGATGTACCGCGCATGGTCGCCGGTCCTGGGGCTCTCGCGTGAGGAAAACGACCGCGCCGTCGAAACCGGTTTCCGGGCGCTCGACGAGTATGAAAACGAAATCCGGCGCCAGGCCCGCGAAACCCTCGACCAGCTTGAGCGCGAAGATCGCATCGGCATCGTGATGCTCGGCCGCGTTTATCACCACGATCCCGGCCTCAACCACGAGATCATGGAGGAATTCCAGAAGCTCGGCTATCCGGTCTTTTCGCAGAGCACCCTTCCCCTCGACGAGGACATGCTCGAGCGGCTCTTCGGGGACGAGGTGCGCGCCGGGATCATCACCCATCCGCTCGATATCAGCGATGTGTGGAAGAACCGCTACTCCACCAGCACCAACCACAAGGTGTGGGCAGCGAAGTTCACGGCGCGGCATCCCAACCTGGTGGCGCTCGAAGTATCGAGCTTCAAGTGCGGTCACGACGCCCCGATTTACGGCGTCATCGAGGGCATCATCGAGGAATCCGGCACGCCGTACTTCTCCTTCAAAGACCTCGATGAAAACAAGCCCACGGGTTCCATCCGGATTCGCGTCGAAACCATCGATTACTTCCTGCGCCGCTATCGTGAAGACATCGTCGAACGCAAGCGGAAAGAACTGGACATCGAGGCGCGCCTGGCAGAGTTCGAGCGCAGCCTGAGGATCACCGAAGAGCAGGCCGAGCCGGCGTATGCAGCAGCTGATTGATTCCGCAGCGGCCCAATCGGCTTCCCGTCGGGCATCCCGAAACGCGAGGCTCGCGCTTTCGTTGCTGGGCGCTTTCCTTTTTGCCGCCGCTGCCGGCTCGCTTTCCGCCGCCGGGGAAGCGGCGGCCGGCGGAACATCGACGCCCGGGCCGGCCTCCGCGATTGTCCAGCGCATGGTGGAGGAAAATGCGCTTCGCGCGCAGCACCTGAAGTACTTCACTTCGCAAAGGCACTATCACGTCGAATTCCACGGCCTGGGGCGCACGCTTGCGGCAGACATGCATGCAGAAGTTACCTACGATGCCGGTACGGGCAAGACGTTTCAGGTAATCGACGAATCGGGGTCGCATCTTCTTCTGAACCACGTCTTGCTGAAGCTTCTTGAAACGGAACAGGAGGATTCGCGCCGGCCAACCGCGTCGTTGACCCCCT
>JASHUF010000409.1 GCA_030040175.1 Acidobacteriaceae bacterium | reverse complement strand
GCCGCGCTCGCGGGACGCATCGAAGGCGGACACGTGCAGCTCTACTGCGTCGACTCGGTCGACAACGAGAGCTGGTACAACCGCGGCGTGCCTCCGCGCTGGCGCATCGCCCGCCACGTGCAGTTCGAGAGCTACGTGCTCGAGGAGGTGCTGCCGCTGGTGCGGCAGAAGAACGCCGATCCGCATCTCGTCTCTCTCGGCTGCAGCTTCGGCGGCTACCACGCGGCCAACATCGCCTTCCGCCATCCCGACCTTTTCACCGGCATGCTCTCCATGTCCGGCGCCTTCGATCTCTCCAATTTTCTCGAAGGCTATTACGACGACGACTGTTACTTCAACCTGCCCACGCACTACCTTCCCAATCTCACGGATCCCTGGTACCTCGGCTGCTACCGGCAGAATTCGTACGTTCTGGCTACGGGCTGGGACGACCAGTGCCTGGGCCAGAACCAGAACCTAGACCGCATTCTTGCCTCCAAGGGAATCCCGCACCAGTTCTATGTGTGGGATTCAACGAATTCCCACGACTGGCCCACCTGGCAGCGGATGGCGCAGCAGTACGTTTAAGAACAGTGATCAGTGATCAGTGGACAGTGATCAGTTGACAGTGGTCAGCTGAGAAGAGAGGCACGGCGATGAGCGCACTCAATCCCTACGACGGCTTCCTCGACGGCCGGCCCCTCGAAGAAATCCTTGCAGCAACCGCCGACAAGATCGCGGAGTATGTTCAGGCCATCGGCGCGGATGAGCAGAGGAAACCGGCGCCGGGCAAATGGAGCGCGGCGGAGATCGTATGTCATCTCGCCGACTGTGAGATCGTCTTCGGCTTCCGCCTGCGGCAGACGCTGGCCGAAGATCATCACATCATTCAACCTTTCGACCAGGATCTTTGGGCAAAGACGTATGCAGGCGTTCCGGCCGGCGCTGCGCTCTCGGCCTTCAGCGGAGTCCGCAGGTGGAACCTGCTGCTCATCCGAGCCTTGCTGCCTGCTTCCGCAGGTAAGCCGGTCAGCCATCCCGAGCGCGGCGCCATGACCTTTCAAACCATCGTTGAAACCATGGCCGGCCACGACCTGAACCACCTCGAGCAGTTGCGCAGGCTGGCCGGCTCAGCCGCGGCTTGACCGCGCCCTCGCGGCCGGAAAGGAGGACAACACCATGAAGCGAATCGGCGTACTCTTCGGTATGGAAAACAGTTTTCCCGGCGCGCTGGTGGAGCGCATCAACGCGAAGAACGTCGCCGGCATCGAGGCCGAATTCGTCCGCACCGGCGCCGTCGCGCTCTCGTCCGCGCCGCGTTACTCCGTCATCGTCGATCGCATCTCGCACGACATCCCCTTCTACCGCGCCTTTCTGAAGCATGCCGCGCTGAACGGAACGATCGTCATCAACAATCCCTTCTGGTGGTCTGCCGACGACAAGTTCTTCAACTACACCCTCGCCGCCAAGCTGGGCGTAGCCGTTCCGCCCACGGTGATCCTGCCGCACAAGAAGCTCCCCGAAGGCACCACCGACCGCTCCATGCGCAACCTCGACTTTCCTCTCGACTGGGACGCGGTGTTTGCCTATGTGGGTGAGCACGGATTCATGAAGCCGGTGAACGGCGGCGGCTGGCGCGATGTGCATCACGTCCGCAGCCGCGAAGAGTTCTTCCGCGCCTACGACGAGTCGCGCGACCTGTGCATGATGTACCAGAAGGCCGTCCATTTTGACGAGTACTTCCGCTGCTACGTAGTGGCGCAGGAGAAGGTACACGTGATGCCCTACGATCCCCGCCGGCCGCACGCTGAGCGCTACGTGCAGAACCCGCCGGCGTACGACAAAAAACTGCTGAAGCGCGTGGAGCAGGGTGCGCTTACGCTCTGCCGCGCTCTCGGCTACGACCTGAACACGGTCGAGTTCGCGGTCGAAAACGGCATCCCTTACGCCATCGACTTCATGAATCCCGCGCCCGACGCCGATCTCCACTCGGTGGGCCCGGCCAACTTCGAGTGGATCGTAGAGCAGGTGGCGGAGATGGCCATTGCCAAGGCTCAGCTCGCGCCGCAACTTCCTGAGCTGCGTGCGAGTGCGTTTCTCGGCGGCGCACCGAAAAAAGCCGCGAAGAAGCGCGCATCTTCTCCGCGCAAGAAAAGCTCCGCAGCCAGGTCAACCAAGTCCTCTTCGGCTTGACGAAAATCGCTGCTGGCGAGCCCACTTCATCCGGCGAGCTTGGCTGCATCGCGTGCCGCACGAAAGAACAGCGAATCCCGGAGCGCATCTCCTGGTTCCCGCCGAGTTTTCCAAGCTGGTTTCGCGGCCCGCGAAACGGTATCCTGAATCCGCATGAGAGTCCGTTCAACATACGCCGGATGCGCGCGGCGAGGCGCGCGGCTTTGAGCGGCCCGCGCCTGGGCGGAAGCTTCGCCGCCGTCAACCGCTTCGTGGCGGAGATCGATGCCGCGGCTGCGGGCTCCGGCCGGCTCCGTCCCGGTTACGTGCTTGCCGGCGACGAGATCTTTCTCCTCGACCGCTGCCGCGCCGCCGTGCTCAAGGCCTTCGTCCCGCCCGATCTCCGCGATTTCTGCCTCTCCGATCTCGATCTCGCCGCCACATCGATCTTCGAAGTCCTCGACCGCGCGCAGACGCCCTCGCTGATGGCGCCCTTTCAGGTGATCTTTGTGCGCGGCGTGCGCCAGCTCTACACGCGCGGGGCGAAGAAGGAGGAATTCGCCGCCCTCGACCGCTATTTCCGCTCGCCCAATCCGCAGGCGCTGCTCCTTTTCATCGCCGATTTCCTGCGCATTCCCGCGGATGCGCGGCGCATGGACATGGACGACAAGAACCGCTACGAGCGCCTCGCCGAGACCCTCGGCGAGCACTGCGGCCTGGTGGAGCTGGCGCGCGTGGGCGAGGAATACGCCATGCGCTGGGCCGTGGCCGCCGCGCTGGATGCGGGCCTGCGCCTGGAGCCCGATGCCGCACGCGAGCTGGTGGACGCGCTCGGCGCCGACATGATGCTGGTCTCTTCGGAACTCGAAAAGCTGCTGCTCTACGCGACGGGCCGCGCAGGGGTCCCCACGGACAGGTCTTCGTCCGTGGGGTTGAGGGGCAAGATCACGCTCGGCGATGCGGAGACCATGGTCCTCGGCGCCAAGCAGCGCTCGCTTTACGAACTCACCGACGCCATCACCGCCCGCGACCGCGTGCGCGCGCTCGCGCTTCTGCACGGCCTGCTTAACAGCTCCGACGCGGGCGAAGACGCGGCCATCGGCCATCTCTACATGCTGGCCCGCACCTTCCGCCAGATGCTTGTGATTCTCGAGAAAAATGTCCGCGATGCGCGCGCCATCTGGCAGGCGCTGTGGCAGGGCTTCCGCATTCCGCCCTTCGCCGCCGACGATCTCATCCGCCAGGCGCGCCGCTACAAGAGCCGGCGCGAGCTCACGCGCGCGCTGCGCCTGGTGGCGCGGGCCGATCTCGAGCTGCGCTCGTCGCCGCCGGACAAGCGGCTGGTGCTCGAGCGGCTCATCTACGAGCTCGCTTCCGAGCCCAAACCCGCCGCGCTCGCCTGGACGCCGGCGCAGTTGTCCTTCGAGACCTGAGCGCGCCCCGCGTTCGGCTCTTGCTCTAGCGGACGCCGTTCTTGTTGATCCAGGGTCCGTATTCCTTGTCCGAGCGGAGAACGTGATCGGTGACCCAGTCGCGCAGAAAGCTCAGGAGCTGGCTGTTCACGGGGCCTTCCCCGCGCTCGAAACGCGCCTCGAACTCCTCCACGTGCTTGGTGAGCTTGCGGTGGGTTTGCCTGTGCTTTTCCAGGCCGGGATACTGAAGCGAGGCCATCATGGCTTCTTCGGCGGAGAAATGGCCGCGCGTGTAGTTGAGCAGCCTGCGCAGCGTGGTTCCGGTGAGGGTGCGCGAGTTTCCGTGCATCATCGCCGCGTGCAGTTCGTTGATCAGGTTAAAGAGCACGGAGTGCTGGTTGTCAAGCGTGCTCACTCCCACGGAGTAGCTTTCGTCCCAGGTCAAGAGCGCCATATCGTTCTCCCGTCGGCAACGTAATTCTTGCCTGCGCATTCTGCGTTACCACGGCTCATCTGCCGGCGCGCATCCGGGAGAAAGTCCGACCAGTCGCAGGTTTGCGGCCGGCAGCCGGCGCGGGCCTTGGCCAGAGCCGGCGGCAATCAGCTTATCGGTCGAAGGGAAGGGAAGTTGAGCCCGGTTCGAGAACCCTGGAGCACAATGGTGTCATGGACGCGATTGCGCAGTTCATTACCCCGGCGAACCTGGCTGCCGCTCTGCTTACGCTGCTGCCCTTCCTCGCGGCGGCCTTTTTCCCGGAGACCGCGGCCGCGCGCATCCGCGCCCTGCCGCATGCGGTCAAGCTTCTCGGCCCCGTATTGCTTTGCATTCCTTACAGCCTGGTCGCCGTCACCGCAGGCAGTTTCCACTGGCAAGGGTGCATGCTTTATGCCGCGCTTCCCGTGTGCATCGCGGTCCTGCTCTGGCAGGCGGGCGAACTCGATGGAGCCGCGCGCGGCAACTGGCGCGACTTCCTTGTTCTTATTACTTTGGGTTTGTCCGTCGATCTGCGCTGGTTCGAGAGCGCGTGGCCTGCGCACATGGCCATCTTCAACAAGATTCTTCTTCTCGACGCCGGCATCTACGGCTTTGTTTTCGTGCGCAGGCTGGAGGGCGTCGGCTTCGATCTGCGCCTGCGCGTTTCCGATCTCGCCGCCGGCCTGCGCGAAGCCGCCTTCTACACGCCCATTGCCCTGGTTCTGGGCCTGAGCCTCGGCTTCCTGCACCCGCATCGCACCTGGCCCGGACTCGCGCCCATCGCCGGCGCGTGGCTGTTCACCTTCTTCTTCATCGCCGCGCCCGAGGAGCTCTTTTTTCGCGGATGGCTCCAGAATCTCCTCGAGCGGCGCATGGGGCGTATGCCCGCGCTCCTGCTCACCGCTGCGCTCTTCGGCCTCGCCCATTTCAACAAGCGCGCCGCGCACTTCAACTGGCGTTATGTTGTGCTGGCCGCGCTGGCCGGGCTCTTTTACGGCCGCGCCTGGCGGCAGAACCGCCGTGTCGCCGCCTCGGCTGTGACGCACGCGACCGTCGACGCCCTCTGGTCACTCTGGCTTCAGTAGTGGATTGGGCCGGTGCGCATGCCGGTGCTGGCTGTAATGGAGGTAGCCGAGCCCAACGCGCATGTTGTGATCCACCGGTCCGGGAATGGTCATAGCCACGGCGACGCCGAGAATGGCGTGCGCCAGGGCGAGCGCATAAAGATTGCGATAGCGCAGAAACAGCAGGCAGGTTGCCAACCCCCACACAAACGTGGCCGGCACAAGGAACACGCTGGGCATGTGCGCCAGGGCAAACAGGCCCGTTGCGGCCAGCGCGGCCAGCCGCGCACCGCGAATCAGGCGCAGGAACCGCAGCAGAAAAAATCCCTGCAATAAGAATTGCTGCACGCCCGCCCAGACGGCGTAGGCGCAATAGGTTTCGAGGAACGCGAGCGGCCCGGCGGGCAGCTTCAGCGTGTGAAAATGCGCGGCCACGATCATCGCCGCGCCGGCCACGAGCAGCGCCGCGCCCGCGATCCACAGCGAGCGCAAGAAATTCTCCCGCCGCAGGCCCATCGCGGCGAAACCTTCAAAGGAGGCGGAGATCAGCGCCAGCACGCCCGCTGCGGCCACCCACCACAAGATGCTCTGCCAGGGCCGCGGCGTCCAGATGACCGCGAGAATCAGGCCGTAGGCGACGGCGATCTCCGCGAGGTCGCGCCGTTTCGACCGTCCCCGAATGACGCCGCCTGCGCTCGACGAAACTGCCGCTTCCGCCATAAATCGATGGTAAGGCAGCTTGCGCGCGCTATTCCAAAATCACCGCCGGCTCCGGCTCGCGGCCGCGCACGGTCATGGCCACGGCCGCGCCGATGATGAGCGCGCCGCCCGCCCACGCATACGGGCCCAGCCGCTCGCCCAGCAGCTCCACGCCCAGGATCGAACCCAGAGCCGGCTCGATGTTGAGGAAGACTCCTGCCCGCGAAGCCGGCACATGATGAATCCCCCAGTTCCACAAGAGCGTGGTGGCCGCGGTGCAGAACAACCCGCCAATGGCGAGCGCCGTCCACGCCGTCAGGCTCACGTGCTCCACCGGCAGCGCATCGGCATGCCGGTGCGTCAGCAGAGCCAGCATCGGCGGCCCCAGCACGATGGCGGCCAGCATTGCGGTTCCCGTGAGAATCGTGTAAGAAGAGACCACCTTCGGGCTCACCGTCTCCATGAGTTTCTTGCTCAAGAGCACCCAAACCAGCGCCGTGATCAGCGAGGCCAGCACCAGCAGGTCGCCCGCGAGCGTGGGCGTCTCGCGTCCGGTGGTTGCGTGGCTCCCGCCCAGCGCCACCAGCGCCACGCCCGCCGTGGAAAGAAACAATGCCAGCCAGCCGAACCCGTCGAGCCGCTCGCCGGCAAACGCCGTGGCCGCCGCGGCCAGCAGCACGGGCATGGTGCCCACCATCAGCGAGGCGTGGCTCACCGTGGTCCGCGCCAGGCCATGGAACTGGAGCAGGAACTGGATGGGAATGCCGAAGGCCGCGGCCAGCAGCAGCGTCCGCCGCTGGCGCGCGGTGAGCCGGATCCGGTTGCGCAGGGCTACCGGCAGCATGCCCAGCGCGGCGAACAGGAAACGGTAGAGCACCATGGGCTCCACGCCCATCTCGTTGAGCGCCAGCCTGCCCCAGAAGAAGCCCGTGCCCCAGAGCGTACCGGCGAGGGCGCAGGCGCCGTAGCCCAGCAACCCCACGCTTGCGCGGTCCTGGTTGTCCCGATTCGAGGTTGACTCCCGCATGGCAAATCTAGGGTCGCATATGCCGGGCGCGCTTGGGGTTCAAACTGGATTCGATATATCCTAGAGTTGGTTGCATCCATGGCCTCAGGCTGTTGGATAGTGTCCCTCAGGGGCTAAAGCCCCACCGTTGATGCGGCCTTTGCGGCCCGGCTACAGCCGGGCCCTTTTACAAAGCCATTTATGCAACCAGTTCTCGAAAGAAGCTAGAGGACAATGGTTTCCAACGGCAGCAACCGCGGCGAGAAAGTCCCCAGCCTCAAGTTGGCAGTGATCCAGTACGGCATCCTGTTTATGATGCTGGCTTTGGCCGGGGGACTGTGGCGCCTGCAGGTGCTGGGCGCGCAGAACTACCGTGCTCTGGCGGAGCAGAACCGCATCCGCAAAGAGCCCATCATGGCTCCGCGCGGCAAAATCTTCGACCGTGAAAAGCGCCTCATCGTGGACAACTACCCCTCCGTCTCCTGCTTCCTCGTGCGCGAGCAGAGCCATAGCGTCGATGCCGACCTGCCGCTGATCGCCCGCGGCCTCAACCTCGATCTCGACCAGTTGCGGGCCACGCTGCACCGCTTCCGCACGTCGCCCGGTTATCAGCCCATTCCCATCAAGGAAGACATCAGCGCCGACGAGCAGGCCTTCATCGCCGCCCATCGCAACGAACTGCCCGAGCTCGAGACCATCGATGAGGAGCGGCGCCTCTACCCGCGCGACGGCTTCGCCGCGCATCTCATCGGCTACGTGGGCGAGGTGAGCGAAGACGACCTGAACAATCCCCGCTTCGCTTACTACGAGCCCGGCGACGTGGTGGGCAAGGCCGGCGTGGAAGAGACCTACGACGCCCTGCTGCGCGGCACCGACGGCAGCCGCGACGTGATCGTCGACAGCCACGGGCGCGAGGTGGGCTACCTGCGCACCCAGCACGCCATACCGGGGCAGGACCTCAAACTCACCATCGACCTCGACATCCAGCGCGCCGCCGAGCAGGCCCTGGGCGACCGCGACGGCGCCGTGGTGGTGATGAACCCCAAGAGCGGCGAAATTCTCGCCATGGTCTCCCACCCCGCTTACGATCCCAATGAATTTGCCGTCAAGATCAACCGCACCGACTGGAGCAAGCTCCTCGCCGACCCCGACCATCCGCTGATGAACCGCGCCATCCAGGCGCAGCTCGCGCCCGGTTCCACCTTCAAGATCCTCATGTCCGTGGCCGGCCTTGAGGAAGGCGTAGCCCAGGACATGCACGTCTTCTGCGCCGGCGGCGCCACGTTCTACGGACACTTCTATAAATGCGACCGCCATCACGGCATGGTCGACATCGAGCACGCCATCCCCTGGTCCTGCGACACGTTCTACTACACGCTGGCGAACAAGCTCGGCATCGACACCATCGCCCGCTACGCGCACAGCGTGGGCCTGGGCGAGAAGACCGGCATCGACCTGCCCAACGAAGCCAGCGGCATCGTACCCTCCACCGAATGGAAGCTCAAGAACTTTCATGAGAAGTGGTTTGCGGGCGAGACCATCTCCGTGGGCATCGGCCAGGGCGCGGTCACGGTCACGCCCATTCAGCTGGCGCGGTATATCAGCGGCATTGCGTCGGACGGCCACTTCGTCCGTCCGCATGTGGTCGATCCCTCCCAGCTGCCGGCCGGCTTCCGTGAGTCGCTGCTGGACCAGTTTCCCGGCTCCGGCGACGCCACCATTCCGCTGAATCCCGAGACCTGGGAGATCATCACCAACGGCATGGCCGGCGCCACCGATCCCACCATGGGCGGGACGGCTGCCGCTTCGCATCTCGATGGCGTGGATTTCGCCGGCAAGACCGGCACCGCGCAGGTGGCCAGCCACGAGGCCCTCGAGCATATGGGCCACGGCGTCGATACCCGGCCCAATGGCTGGTTCGTGGGCGTGATTCCCCGCCGCGATCCCGAGTTCGTGGTCTGCGTGCTCTGGGAGCACGGCGACTGGGGCTCGAACGCCGCCCGGCTGGCCGCGCAGGTGGCCACGGTTTATGTGAACAAGCAGCGACTTCTCGAGAAGAACGTTCTCCAGCAGGCCGGCGCACCCAAACCCGGCGCCGGGCCGGTGGAGATGGGCGCGGTGTGGTCGGAGTCCGGTGCCGGCGGGCGTTCCCGCTCCGGGGTGGTTGAAGACGACGCCGAGCTGCACGGCGGCCATTTCTTCATCGATCCGGAACCGGCCGGTGCCGGCTCATCCGGTTCCGAACAATCGGATTCCGAGGGCGCGTCGGAGAAGACCCTGGTCGGTTCCGTCCCGGCCGCGGCCGCCGATTCGCTTGCCGGCGCCGTGCGGGCGCTTCCCTCGTGGCCCGGCGCCGCGCTGCCCTTCAAGCCTGAGCCGGTCTGGTGGAAAGCCACGACCAAGGAACCGCTTCCCTGATGCGCCGCTTCCTGAGCTTTCGCGACTTCGACTGGGGGCTGCTCGGCCTGGTGCTCATCCTTTCCACCGTCTCCGTGCTCGAAATCCACTCCACCACGGCGCACACCCGCTTCGCCAGCTTTGAATCCAAGCAGATCATGTTCATCGCCGCGGGCATGGCGGGCATGTTCATCCTGGCCAAGATCGATTACCACCGGCTGCTGGACTGGTCGCCCTGGGCGTACGTTGTCTTTATCGTGGCCCTCATCGCGGTCAAGCTGGTCGGCCACAAGGCTCTGGGCGCCAAGCGCTGGATCGCCCTCGGGCCCATTCAGTTCCAGCCGTCGGAGTGGGTCAAACTGGTGCTGGTCCTTGTGGTCGCCCGCTACTTCGCCAACCTGGGCGGCCGCAACCTCACCTGGAGAGAGATCTTCAAGGCCTTCGCGCTGGTCGGCATTCCCATGGTGCTGGTCCTGGTTCAACCCGACCTGGGCACAACGCTCACGTATGCGCCCATCCTGGTTGCAGGACTCTTCCTCGGCGGCATCAGCCTGCGCCAGGCCGCCATTCTCATCGTCTGCGGAGTCGCACTGCTGGCCGGCGTCTGGTCGAGCGGCAAGGTCTTCAAGTCGTACCAGAAAGCGCGGCTAACCAGCTTCATCAATCCGGACAACGACCCGCGCGGTTCGGGCTACCAGATTCGCCAGTCTCTCATCGCCGTGGGCGACGGAGGCATCTGGGGTCGCGGCCAGTCCAAAGGAAGCCAGACCCAGGGCTACTTTCTGCCCATCCCGTATACGGACTTCATCTTTGCCGCGTTCAGCGAGGAGCACGGCTTTGTGGGCGCGCTTTCGGTTCTACTGCTATACTTTTTCATATTGATGCGTTTGATCCAGAACGCTCAAACAGCCGCCGACCTGCCCGGTTCCCTGATTATTATGGGAATCGTGGCTGTGTTGACCTTCCAGATTGCGGTCAACGTGGGCATGGTCATCGGGTTTATGCCGGTCACCGGAATCCCTTTACCGTTAATGAGCTACGGTGGGTCTTCGGTGTTGTTTACGTTTCTGGCGCTGGGCGTGGCGATGAACGTCCGCATGCGCCGGTTCGTCAACTAGAGCGCGTCATGGTCCTGCCGGATCGGACGCGAGGTTTTAGGTCGAAAGTTCGGCTCTTGCGCCGGTGAGGAAAAGTCCCGCCGCGGGAGAGAAAGATTTTTCAGTTTTTTCGCCGGCAGGTCCCGATGGACCGCGCCCGGCAGGATTGGGTTCATGAGCAGGCAGAGAGGGGAAAAACGGTCCTCCGCGCGGCAACCGCTTGCCGCCGTTGGCCAAACGGCTTCGCCCCCCCAGGCAGGTTGGCCACCGCTCTCTCGCCACGGATCACCTCATTCTGAAGCTTGTCCGGCTGGCATGGGTTTGGCCTTCGCAGCGGGTTCGCCCGCCGCGTCCAGATCTCCGCATTCAGGCCGCTGCATCAGCGTAAACAGGTCGTCCCTTCCGCCCATTCCCTCGCCTCCCGGTTGCGCGTGTTTCCATCTGTCCTTGCCGCGGTTTCCTTGAGCCCTGAGCTCCGGGACGGAAAGGTACGATGGCAAAAGAAATTTGTATTTCCTCCACGCCGCATGAGACGCGGCTGGCCATTCTTGAAGACGATCAGCTCGCGGAAATCTACTACGAACGCGAAAACGAGTACACCCTCGCGGGCTCCATTTACAACGGCCGCGTCACCCGCGTCCTTCCCGGCATGCAGTCGGCCTTCGTCGACCTCGGCCTGGAGCGCGACGCCTTCCTCTATGTAACCGACTTCGTGGAGCTCGAAGACCAGGAAGACACGGAGGAGATCGAGCGGGCCGCGGCCGCCGGCGCGTCGCGTGCTCCGCGCGAGGTGCGGCACGGCAACGGCCACGATCAGCCCGCAGGCCCGGGCGAGCGCGGCAGCCGCTCAGGTCAACGGCAGGAACTCCGCGGGCAGGAACTCCGCGGGCAGGAACCCGATGGGCCGGAGCCGCGCATCGTGGAAGCACTCCCGGCAGACACTGCCGGCGCCGGCAGGCCGGCTTCGCCGAAGGCTCCCGAATTGGAACGGCCGGGAGAGGAAGATCCCGAGCAGCAGAGCGGAAGGCGCTGGCGCGGACGCCGTCACCGCCGTGGCGGACGCGGCCCCTCGCACACCGTAGAAACCCCGGCTCCCCCGGCTCCGGCGGGCGAAGAGGCCGCTGAAATTCAGCCCGAGAGCCACGGCGCGGCAGAGACTCACGCAACCGAGACGCCGCGGGCGCCGCAGGCCCCGGCCTTTGTCCTGCCCGGCGAGTCGCTTTCGAAATACGGCGGCGCGCCTGCTCCCGAAGCCGCCAAGCCTGCCTCCTCTACTTCGCCTCGCCCGGCTCACGCTTCGAGACCCTCTACGTTGATTGAGGCGCCGCTCGCCTGGGACGGCAGCGGTCTTCTGCCCGGCGAGTCGATCTCCGCGCATCGCCGCAACCCCGAGACCGGGCCCGAAGTCACTCCCGGAGCGGGCGCCGCATCCCACCCCGCCGCCTGGGGATCCTTTTCTCCTGCGGCCGGCGGGGAAGAGCTCAGTGAGACAGAGCCGTCCCCATCGACCGAGGAGTCTGCGCCGCCCTCGCTTCATGAGATCGAATCGGCACCCCGCGAGCTCACTCGCGATTTCTACCACGTCCCCTCCGCAGCGGATTCGCTCGGCGTGCGCAGCGAGGAAGAGCCTCGGATCGAAGACGATCTCGACGAGGACGACCTGGTGGAGGAGGAATTCCTCTCCGGCCCGCATTCGGCCGATTCCGGCGACGGGGAGGAAGACGATGCCTCCGCCTCCCATCGCATCGATCCTGCATCGCCCAGCGGATTCCGCCTTTTTGGCCTCGGCGGCAAAAAGAAGACCGAAAAGGACAACGCCAGCGCGCCCACCCAGCCCGGCGCGCCGGCTGCCGGCGCCGCAACCGCTCCCGCCGGCTCAAACTACGCACCGGGCGAAGGCCTTATCGAGGAGGAGCTGATCGAAGGCGAGGAGCTCGAATCCGCTCCGCACCGCCGCGGAGCCGTGGAGCACGACCTGGACGACTATGAGGAAGAGACCCTGCCCACGCAGATCCGTTCCGGCGACCTGGGCGAGATGTTGCAGGAAGCCCATCTCGACCACAAGATTCAACTGACCTTTGCGGACAAGAACGGCGAAGACGAGGAGGGCTTTGACATCGAGGAAGAGGAAGAAGAGCCAGCAGCGGAAGCGCAGCTTGCGCCGGGCGAGCCCCGGCGAGACCGCGGTGGACGCGGGCGCCGCGGAGGACGCGAGCGGCAGGGGCAGCGCCGCGGCGGCCCGCGCCGCTCTGCGCAAACCTCCGATCTGCCTGTGATCTCCGACCTGCTCAAGCCCGGCCAGGAGATTCTGGTCCAGATCGCCAAGGAACCTATCGCCAAAAAGGGCGCGCGCATTACCAGCCACATCGCGCTCCCGGGCCGTTTCCTGGTCTTCATGCCCACGGTCACGCATGTCGGGGTGAGCCGCAAAATTGCCTCCGACGAGGAGCGGCATCGCCTGAAGAGAATCCTCGTCAACGAGCGCGGCGACTCCTCCGGCGGCTTTATCGTCCGCACCGCCGCGGCGGGCGCATCGGAAGAGGAGCTCCGGGCCGACCTGCGCATGCTCATCAATGTCTGGACCGAGATCAAGCAGCGCTCCGAGTCCTCGAAGTCTCCGTCGCTGATCTACCACGACCTGGGCTTGATCGAGCGTGTTCTGCGCGACCAGGTCAGCGCCGACTTCTCCAGCATCTGGGTCGACTCCGAAGCCGACTATGAGCGCATCGTCCGCTTCCTCAACCGCATCTCGCCCTCGCTGGTGCGCCGCGTCAAGCTCTACACCAAGGAAACGCCGCTGTTCGAGCACTTCGGCATCCAGGATGAGATCTCGAAGGCCCTGCGCTCCAAGGTCTGGCTCAAGTCGGGCGGCTCCATCGTCATCAACCAGACGGAGGCGCTGGTGGCCATCGACATCAACACCGGCAAGTATGTCGGCAAGTCCGCGCGCCTCGAGGACACCATTCTCAAGACCAATCTCGACGCCGTCCCCGAGATCGTGCGCCAGATTCGCCTGCGCGATCTGGGCGGCATCATCGTGATCGATTTCATCGACATGGACGAGCGCAAGAACCGCTTCAAGGTGATGGCGGCGCTCGAAGAGGCGTTGAAGAACGACCGCGCCCCCACCAAGGTTCTCCAGTTCAACGATTTTGGCCTGGTCGCCATCACGCGCAAGCGGGTCAAGCAGTCGCTGGAGCGCACGCTCTCCGCGCCCTGTCCCACCTGCCAAGCCACGGGCATGGTCAAGAGCCCCACCACTGTCTGCAACGAGATTTACATCGAGCTGCGCAAGATGCGGAAACATCTGGAGGGCGCAGACGTCATGATCCGCGTGAATCCGGAAACGGTGAAGATTCTCAAGTCGAACAACGCCCGCTGGCTGAGCGACTTTGAGGATCTGGTGGGCAAGAACATCCTGGTCAAGAGCGATCCCACACTGCACCCGGAGCAGTTCGACATTCAGGGCTAGCCTGGCGTCCCAGAAGTTCGTGTCATCCTTCGAGGCCGAGAAAAGCAGATCCTTCGACTCACCACCCCCAAACTCGGCCCAAAGAGCAAAGAACGCTCTTTGGGGACCCTGAAAGGCGTTTGGGGCGCGCGTTCGCTCAGGATGACAGCGGAATTGATGTTGTGAACTTCAGTGACAGGACACGAGCCAAAGATTGCGGCGCGGGCCGCGCGCATGACGCGAACTCCTTTAAGGAGTGAAACTTGCCCCGGGTCTGCAACCTCCGCCGGAATTCCGTGTCTAACATGGATGCGGGAGTCCCGCTTTCCCGGCAAGCGCTTAACCGACTCTGTCCCTTGAGGTTTCGACATGTCATTCCCCTGCTGGTCCTCGCCTCTGCGGCGTGTCAGTCTTCTGGGGGCTGCGATCTTTCTCGCTGCTTCGATGGCAAGTGCGCAGTCCAATCCCGTTCCAGCTTCGACCACCGTCAACAGCTTTTCCCCGGCCACGGAATCCAGCTCGCTCCAGGCCATGGCCGCGCTCGACCCTGACGCTGCGGCGCTGCCCGCGGCGCCAGCGCCTTCGGGCGGTGCCGGCGCAGCCGCCGGGCAGGAGTACGGCGGCGGAGGGTGGAAGCACTACATCGGCAGCCGCCTCGCCTTCGAAGCCGGCGCGGGCTTCAACGCCCCCCTCGGCAACGACACCAACCAATATGGCGTGGTCTCCGGAACCAGCTCATCCGGCGCGGCGGTCCCCGAAGGCCTTCCCGTCATCACCTTTGGCGGCAACTTCAACCTGGGCGCGGGCCTGCGCTTCAACAAGCGCGTTTCTGCGCTGCTCGAATACCAGTTCATGGACGACAAGCTGCCGGGAGCATTGATTTCGGCGGTCAATAGCGCTACTGGCGATTCGGACGACATCTCGGCGGGCAACACCCACATCAACTCGATCACCGGCTCTCCCGTGGTCGATCTCTTTCCCAAAAAGTCGAACGGCGTTTACCTGGTCGGCGGCTTCGGCTACTACCATAAGTCGACCAACTTCCAGGCGCCCGAAGAGGCAATAAGCTATTACGGCGAATACTACGAAAACGTGACCGTTTCCTCGTTCACCTCCAACCAATGGGGCGGCAACGCCGGATTCGGGCTGTACCATCGCGTAGGCGGCATGTACGGCGACAGCCATACGCAGATCTTTGCCGAGGCGCGCTATACGTTTATTCACACGCCTCCGCCTTCGCAAAACAACGGGCTCGGGACCACCGAGGTGATTCCCGTCACCTTCGGCGTACGCTTCTAAACAGGTTCGAAGCGGTGCGCGGCATCGCGCATCGCTTCGCCAGGATTCTGCGCTTACCTCTCTATTCGACCCGCTTTTCTTCCGTGGGCGTTCCCACTTCTCCCCGCTCGATGCGCTCCAGAAACGCGCGCGCCAGCCTGCGCTCGCCGGAATTTCCCTTTCCGCGCCCCGAATCTGCGGAAATTGGATCCCCGGAAATCGAGCAGAGATCCAGGAACTCGTCGCAGAGCGGGTTGCGTCTTTCGTGCGCGGTGTATACGCCCTGGAGGGCGACCGCAAGCTCGCGCAGCCGGGCCGCCTCCGGCCACGCCTTCTCTTCAGCGATGGTCTCGGCAAACAGTCCGTGCCGCCCGCGAAGGCACTCTTCAAGGCACGCGAGCAACTGCGCGCGGAAGGCGCTGCTGAGCGCATCGAGTTCTTCGGGACCGAGCTGGTCGCGCGGGTCGAGATTGGGGCTCAACATTCCTGCCTCTTACGATCGTCCTTCTCGCGCACCGCCGCATCGCCTTCGCCGAACGGCATCCGCGGCGCGCCGATCCAGAAGCGGTTGCTCAGGCGCGCAGCCATGCCCGCGCTCCGTCCGGCGAGCCGCGCCTGCGCCTCGTGGTATGGGCCGACGAAGCGGATTACCTCCGGCAGCCGGGGATAGATTTTGGGCAGGCACCGCGCTGCACCTTCGGCCGCCTTCTGCTCTTCCGGACCCAGGTCGAAGGAAAACTCCGCACGCTGCCGCTCCGGCAGCCACGCAAGCGTCAGCGCGCGGTACCAGTGCGGCGGATGAATCCACGCACCGGCGCCCTCGAGCAGCCGCGCGCCGTAGCGGCGCGCCTCGGCGCTCACGCCCAGCTCGCCCGATTTGTCATCGTCCGTATGCATCCGCCGGTTGTAGGCGCAGAATGCCTCCCAATCCGCCGGCAGCGCCGCCGGGGGAATCCCGAAGAGGGCTGCCATCCGCTTGCTCTCGGCATAATACTGCTCGCGCTCGCCGGCCGCGAGGGACGGGAGCGCGCACTCGTACGCCATCACCGCGCTTTCGACCAGCGTGGCAAACACCCAGCGCAGCGGGGAGATGTCGTTGGCCTCGTAGTGCGTGCCCCGCTTCCATCCGCCCGTGTCTTCGGTAAGCTCGCCCTGAATGCGCGTGTGCAGCGCGTAGAGATGACGCGCCGCGCGCAGCGCCTGGTCGAGCGAGCCGAAGACCATCGTGAAGACGATGCGAAACGTATTGTGGAAGCGAACGATGGGCTGCTCCAGCACCGTCGAATGCTCGGCCAGCGCGGCCATCACCCAGGGATGGGCCAGTTGCAGCAGCGCGGCGCGGCCGGCGCCGAGAAACAATGCCGCCTCGCGGTTGATGCGCCAGGTGATGGAGTCCGGACCGAAGAGGCCGGCGACCGGATTCGTGGCTCCGGCAGCCGCGAAAGCCATCAGCGATTCGAAATCTGCGCGCGAAACGTGTTCGGGCACGGGAGCGCGGAATGCCATATCTATCAGTTACCCCGGCCGGCGCGGGCCGTGCAAGCGGCATCTACCCCACCGCAGGTGGTTGAAATTCCCCCTATTTCGCGGTATTCTAGCCATGCAGACGAATTTGTCCGCCGGGTTTTACCGTGTGCGCACCGGCTGGCGGAGAGAGGAGTGGGCTCAGAGCCCACTTTTTATTTGCGGCAATTTTCAATGGGCGGGCACACAAACAAAGGGTTTAGCGGAGAAAACAGCCGGCGGTGAAGCCGGCGATGGCCCATGGCAGTCAGGCTGGAGGCAATCCGATCGGCAGCGGAACGAGTTGCCGCTTCGCACGGGCTGGATGTTGTGGACATCGAGTTTGCCGGAGCAGCAAAAGAACGGATATTGCGGATTTTCCTCGAAAGGAATGCCGCCGGCCGGGCCCGGATGAAGGCGGAGGGGGCAAGCGGAGCAGAGGGATTGCCGGAAAGACTCGTTGCAGGCAATCTGAATGCCGACCAGCTCTCCGGCATCACCCACGAGGATTGCGCAGCCTTCAGCCGCGATTTTGGCCTATTGCTCGACGTGGAAGACCTGGTTCCGGGAGCTCAATACACGCTCGAGGCAAGCTCTCCGGGGCTTAATCGCAAGCTGAGCAAGCCCGAGGATTTTCAGCGGTTCGTCGGCTGCCTGGTGAAAGTGCAGACTTTCGAGCCGGTTCGCAACAACCGCCACTGGCAGGGAAGATTGACGGCCGTGGACGGAAACACAATCAGGATTGACCTTTCCGCCACGCACCAGAACAGCAAGAGCCGGAAGACAGGCGTAAACCAGGTGGAGATCGCTCTCGGCAACATCGAGAAGGCGAACCTGGTGCCGGAGATTTGAGAGAAGCAGGGACTGAGGGACTAGGGACTAAAAGCACAATGCGGCACCTGGACTGGATTCCATCGATGAGATTTTGCCGGTCCCTTAGTCCCTATGTCCCTTAGTCCCTGCCTTTAACCACCGCGAAGAAGAGAGTGCAACACGTATGGCGAGCAGCGCTTTGTATCAGAGTATCGAGCTCCTGAGCCAGGAGAAAGGCATCGACCCCGGCATCGTTGTCGGCGCGGTCGAGGAAGCCATCGCCCTGGCCACGCGCAAGTACTACAAGACCCAGGAGAACATGCGCGGCGAGCTCAACAAGGAAACGGGCGAGATTACTGCCTATATCTACAAAACCGTGGTCGCGGACGAGGACGAGATCGAGGACCCGGTCAACCAGATCACGCTGGAAGAGGCCAATGAGCTCGCGCCCGGCGTAGAGGTGGGCAGCGAGATTCGTATGTACCGCGACACCAGCCCCCTGGGCCGCATCGCCGCGCAACTGGCGAAACAGATCATCTTCCAGAAGGTGCGCGAGGCTGAGCGCGATACCGTTTTCCAGGAGTACGCGCACCGCGAAAAGGAAGTGCTGAATGCGACCGTGAAGCGCGTCGAGGGCCAGGACATCATCTACGACCTGGGCAAGGCCGAAGCCCGCTGCCCCAAGCGCGAGCAGTCGCGGCTGGAGCAGTTTTCGATCGGCGAGCGCGTGCGCGTGGTCCTGCTCAAGGTGGATCGCGCCGCCAAGGGACCGCAGGTGATTGTGTCGCGCGCGGCGCCGGAACTGGTGCAGAACCTGTTTCAGTCAGAAGTGCCCGAGATTTACGACAACACGGTCGTCATCAAGGCCATTGCTCGCGAGGCCGGCGAGCGCACCAAGATCGCCGTGCAAAGCCGCGACAAGGACGTCGATCCGGTGGGCGCCTGCGTGGGCATGAAAGGCATGCGCGTGCAGTCGATCATCCGCGAATTTCGCGGCGAAAAGATCGATATCATCGAGTACTCCGACGAGATCACCACCTTTGCCGAAAAGGCGTTGCAGCCGGCCAAGGTGAGTCG